>NZ_BAABIC010000003.1:0-105829 GCF_039542425.1 Pseudonocardia yuanmonensis | reverse complement strand
CCGGTGTCCGCGAGCCTCCCCCCGGCCGGTCCCGGGTCACCCGGCCCGGTGGGCAGCCCGGGGCCGGGCACGGTCGCGGGGTCGCCCGCCTGCTCGATCACACCCGTCAGGCTAGGCGAGCCCACCGACAGTCCCGGGCGACCCGGACGGCGCCCGCAGCCGGGCGGAGGCGCCGGGGGCCGGGGAAGTAGCGTTGCGCCCCGTGCCCGACTCCGACCTCCGCGCCGCCTCCGGTGTCATCACCGACTCCGGCACCGACGCCGGCACCGGCCCCGGCGCCGACCTCGGCGCGCCGGACCCCGCCGACCACGCCGACGGGGCCGCCCGCGAGGAGCCCGTCGACGCAGGTGTCGGTGTCGATGCCGGGATGCACGCCGGAGTGGATGCCGGGACCGCGCCGGCCGCGGAGGAGACCACCGGCTTCCGCGCCCGCGGCGGCCCCTTCCGCGAGGGCGACCGCGTCCAGCTCACCGACCCCAAGGGCCGTAAGTACACGGTCGTCCTGGAGGCCGGCGGCAGCTACCACACCCACCGCGGCGCCCTGGCGCACGACGACCTGATCGGCAAGCCCGAGGGATCGGTCGTCCACTCGGCGGCCAACACGCCGTACCTCGCGCTGCGGCCGCTGCTCGCCGACTACGTCCTGTCGATGCCCCGCGGCGCCGCCGTGATCTACCCGAAGGACGCCGCGCAGATCCTCGTGTGGGGCGACATCTTCCCGGGCGCGCGGGTGCTGGAGGCCGGCGCCGGGTCGGGCGCGCTGACCTGTTCGCTCGTCCAGGCCGTGGGCCCCACCGGTTCGGTGGTCTCGTACGAGATCCGCCCCGACCACGCCGAACACGCCGATCGCAACGTGCGACGGTTCTTCGGCGACACGCCACCCAACTGGAGCTTGCGCGTCGGTGATCTCTCCACCCACGACGGCCGCGCCGAGCCCGTCGACCGCGCGGTCCTGGACATGCTCGCGCCGTGGGAACAGCTGGATACGGTGCGTGACGCCCTCATCCCGGGCGGCGTCCTCGTGGGCTACGTCGCGACCACGACACAGCTCTCGACGCTGGTCGAGAAGCTGCGCGAGATGCAGTGCTGGACCGAGCCGCAGGCGTGGGAATCCCTGATCAGGCCGTGGCACGTCGTCGGGCTGGCCGTCCGGCCCGAGCACCGCATGATCGGTCACACGGCGTTCCTGGTGACCGCCCGCCGACTCGCCGACGGCGTGGTCCCGCCCCGCCCGCAGCGCAGACCGAGCAGTCGCTGAGGGCGTTCGGTCGAGCTGTGTGAACCGCTCGATTACGGGAACCAGACACCCCGGTGGCGTCAAGGTGCCGTCCGCGTGAGTGACGGATCACCAGATCGCCTCACCGCCGTGGGCGACGTCTACGGGTACCGTATGGAAACGGAACACGGAGGGAGGATGCCGTGAACCCCTACGACGACGGTCCCGGCAACTACCAGCCAGGCGACGGCGGGGCCCTGTCCCCGGCGGAGGCAGCGGCACAGATCCGCTACCTCGAGGAAGAAGTCGCGATGCTGCGGCGCAAGCTGACCGAATCCCCCCGGCACGCGCGATTGCTCGAGCAGCGGCTCGCCGAGTCCGCCAGCAGGCTCTCCCAGCTCAGCGCGCGCAACGAGAAGCTCACCGAGACCCTCAAGGAGGCGCGCAGCCAGCTCGTCGCCCTCCGTGAGGAGGTCGACCGCCTGGCCCAGCCCCCGAGCGGCTACGGCGTCTACCTCACCTCCTACGAGGACAACACCGTCGACGTCTTCACCTCCGGCCGGCGCATGCGCGTCGCGGTCTCCCCGGCGGTGGAGCTGGACACCCTGCGCAGCGGGCAGTCCGTGCGGCTGAACGAGGCGCTCACCGTCGTCGAGGCCGGCGACTGGGAGAAGATCGGCGAGGTCTGCGGCCTGCGCGAGGTCCTCACCGAGCCGAAGGACGGCCTGGCCGGCCGCGCCCTGGTCGTGGGGCACGCGGACGAGGAGCGGGTGGTGTGGCTCGCCGCCCCGCTGTTCGACGAGGCGGACCCGAACTTCGTGCCGCTCAAGCCGGGCGACTCCCTGCTGGTCGACACCAAGGCCGGCTACGCCTACGAGCGGGTCCCGAAGGCCGAGGTCGAGGACCTCGTGCTGGAGGAGGTCCCGGACGTCGGCTACGAGGACATCGGTGGTCTGTTCCGGCAGATCGAGCAGATCCGGGACGCGGTCGAGCTCCCGTTCCTGCACGCCGAGCTGTTCACCGAGTACGAGCTGCGCCCGCCCAAGGGCGTGCTGCTCTACGGCCCTCCCGGGTGCGGCAAGACGCTCATCGCCAAGGCCGTCGCCAACTCGCTGGCCAAGAAGATCGCGGCCCAGCGCGGGGACGACCCGAACGAGGGCCGGGCGTTCTTCCTCAACATCAAGGGCCCGGAGCTGCTCAACAAGTTCGTCGGCGAGACCGAGCGGCACATCCGGCTGATCTTCCAGCGGGCGCGGGAGAAGGCCTCGGCCGGCACCCCGGTGATCGTGTTCTTCGACGAGATGGACTCGATCTTCCGGACCCGTGGCTCCGGCGTGTCGTCGGACGTCGAGACGACGATCGTGCCGCAGCTGCTGGCGGAGATCGACGGTGTCGAGGGCCTCGAGAACGTCATCGTCATCGGCGCGTCGAACCGCGAGGACATGATCGACCCCGCGATCCTGCGGCCTGGCCGCCTGGACGTGAAGATCAAGATCGAGCGGCCGGACGCCGAGGCGGCGCAGGACATCTTCTCGAAGTACATCACCAACACGCTGCCGGTCCACGAGGAGGACCTGGCGGAGTTCGGCGGCAACCGCAAGGCCTGCGTGGACGCGATGATCCAGCGCGTCGTCGAGCGCATGTACGACGAGTCCGAGGACAACAGGTTCCTCGAGGTCACCTACGCCAACGGTGACAAGGAGACCCTGTACTTCAAGGACTTCAACTCCGGTGCGATGATCCAGAACATCGTCGACCGGGCGAAGAAGTCCGCGATCAAGTCGGTACTCGAGACCGGGCAGCGCGGCGTGCGGGTCGCGCACCTGCTGTCCGCGATCGTCGACGAGTTCGCCGAGAACGAGGACCTGCCCAACACCACCAACCCGGACGACTGGGCCCGCATCTCGGGCAAGAAGGGCGAGCGGATCGTCTACATCCGCACGCTGGTCACCGGCAAGAACGAGGCCACCGGCCGCGCGATCGACACCGCGTCGAACACCGGCCAGTACCTGTAGACGAGCAGTGCGCACGAGGCCCCGCCCGGTCCGCCGGGCGGGGCCTCCGCCGTTCCCGGTCGCCCTGACGTCGCGGTGAGCGGGACCTCAGGGCTGTTCGTGCGTGGCGGAACAGCCCTGACGTCCCGCTCGACGTCGGGTTGGCCGATTCGTTCACGACGGCGGGCCGGGCGCGTTCGTAGCGTGAGCCCATGGCACTTCGACCGACCACCCGACCGAGCACCACCGTCTTCGAGATCGTGACCGCCGACCTGGCGAAGGCGCTGGCCTTCTACCGGACACTCGGCCTGGACGTGCCCGACGGGGCGGAGGACCAGCCGCACGTCGAGCTGGCGCTGCCCGGCGGGAACCGCCTGGCCTTCGACACCGAGGCCACGATCGCGAGCTTCACCGCCGACTGGACGCCGCCGACGGGGGAGGGGCGGCTCGCGCTGGCCTTCGGCTACGGCACGCCCGCGGACGTCGACGCCGCCCACGCCGCCCTCACCTCCGCCGGCGCCCCCTCGGAGCGCGAACCCTTCGACGCCTTCTGGGGTCAGCGCTACGCCACCGTCCACGACCCCGACGGCACCCACGTCGACCTCTTCGCGGCCCTGCCCACGACCTGACCCGGCACGCGCACGTGATCACCAGGAGCTGAGGGTTCTTTCTGCGCACAGATCGAGCCCTCAGCTCCTGACGATCAAGGGATCGCCGTGATCGGCGGAGTGTGCCGAGGGTCAGGAGGGGCGGAGCGAGCTTGCGGGGACGCCGGCCAGGGCGCGGACCTCGCGGGAGAGGTGCGGCTGGTCGGCGTAGCCGGTCCGCGCCGCCACCTCGGCCGGCGGCAGACCCGCGCCCAGCAGGGTGGTGGCCGCGCGGAAGCGGAGCACCCGGCGCAGGACGGCGGGGCCGTAGCCGTACACGGCGCTGCAGTGCCGGGTGAGGGAGCGGGTCGACCAGCCCAGCTCCCCGGCCACCTCGCCGACGGCCGCCCCCGCACCGAGCCGCGCGGTGACCCGGCCCAGGGCGAGCAGGCTCCACGGCGCGGTCTCCCGCGCCGACTCCTCGGCCGCGAGTGCCGCGACGAGCCGGAACAGCGTGCCGGCAGCCGGCGGGCCGGGCGGGCTCGAGGTCCCGGGCGATCGACGCTCGAGCGCGCGGCCTGCGATCCGGGCCGCCGCGGGGGAGACCTCGGTCAGCGCGACCCGGATCCCGCGCACCTCCGCGGCCGGCACCCCGAGCAGCCGCGGCAGCACGCCCGGGTGGAACCGCAGGCCGCTGTTGCGGGCGCCGGCCCGCCAGCCCGTGACGAAGGCGGCCGTGTCCGGCCCGGCGACCGTGAGGGTGCCGGCCTCGTCGACCAGCAGGTCCATGCAGCCGTCCGGCAGCACGCGGCCGGGCCCGATGGGTGCCGAGCTCCACAGGCACTCGACCAGCCCGCGCAGCGGCGCGGGCGGGGCCAGCTCCCGGTAGCTCACGGCCGCGACGCTACCCCGGCCCCCCGACAGGAATCGGACCCGAGAACGGCGGAGGCCCGCCCACCTCACCGGTGGACGGGCCTTCCGCAGCGAGCACTCAGGCGGTGCGGAGCACGGCCTCGATCTCGAGGGCCAGCTGGACCTTCTCGCCGACGACCACGCCGCCGCCGTCCATCGGCAGCGAGATGTCGACGCCGAAGTCGTTGCGGTTGATGGTGGTGGTGGCGGTGAAGCCGGCGCGGGTGCCGCCGTAGGCGTCGGGGCCGAAGCCGCCGATCTCCAGGTACAGCGACACCGGCCTGGTGACGCCCTTGATGGTGAGGTCGCCGTTCAGCTTGTAGTCCGAGCCGTCGGCCTCGATCCCGGTGGAGACGAAGGTCCACTCCGGGTACTTCTCGGTCTGGAAGAAGTCGGCGGACTTGATGTGCCCGTCGCGCTGCTCGTTGTTCGTGTCGATCGACGTGGCGTCCAGGGTGGCCTCGACCTTCGAGTCCTCGAAGCGCTCGGCGGTGGTGATGGTGCCGCCGAACTGCGCGATGCGACCCTTGACCTTGCTGACCATCATGTGGCGCACGGAGAAGGAGACGTCCGAGTGGACCTGGTCGATGTCCCACGTGCCCACGACGTAGCCGGGGATCTGGGTGGTTGCTGCGGTCATGACGTCCTCCGGGGAAGATTTGGTTGAACTCTCAGGTGTTGAGAGCGACCATAGTGCTGTTGAGTTGAGTGTTCAACCATAGGAGAAGTGACGTGGCGCACACCCGCTGGCTCGACGACGAGGAGCAGCGCACCTGGCGGGCCTTCCTGACGGCCCAGCGCCTGCTGTTCGAGCGCGTCGAGCGCCAGCTGCAGAACGAGGCGCGGATGCCGCACGGCTACTACGAGATCCTGGTGCGGCTGTCCGAGGCGCCGGACCGCACCCTGCGGATGAGCAGGCTCGCCGACACGTCGCTGTCGTCCCGGAGCCGGCTCTCGCACGCGGTCGCGCGCCTGGAGGAGGCGGGCTGGGTCGAGCGCACGGCGTGCGAGACGGACCGGCGGGGCGCCTGGGCCCGGCTCACCGACGCCGGCCTGGCCGCGCTGCAGGCCGCGGCACCCGGGCACGTCGAGACGGTCCGGTCCCTGCTGTTCGACGCCCTGACCCCCGCCCAGGCCGCGGCGCTGCGGGACGTCAGCGAGACGCTCGTCGCGCACCTGACCGACCGCCCGGTCTGGCCCGCCGGGGACGACACGGGCTGCCCGACCCCGACGCAGGCGGAGGAGGAGGCCTGTCCGGAGGCCGGGTGATCGTCACCGGACGTGCCGTGGGTCGCACCGGCCCCGCCCGGGCGGACCGGGCCCGACCTGCGCGGCCCCGGCGTCCTAGGCTGGTGGCATGTCTCGCTTCGACGTCGTCGTACTCGGTGCCGGTCCCGGTGGTTACGTGGCAGCGATCCGCGCTGCGCAGCTCGGCAAGAGCGTGGCCGTCATCGAGGAGAAGTACTGGGGCGGCGTCTGCCTGAACGTCGGCTGCATCCCGTCGAAGGCCCTGCTCCGCAACGCCGAGCTGGCGCACCTGGTGACGAAGGAGCAGAAGACCTTCGGCATCAGCGGCGACGTCTCCTTCGACTACGGCGCGGCCTTCGACCGCAGCCGGCAGGTCGCGGACGGCCGGGTCAAGGGCGTGCACTTCCTGATGAAGAAGAACAAGATCACCGAGTTCACCGGGCGCGGGACCTTCACCGACCCGAACACCATCGAGGTCGCGCTGTCCGACGGCGGCACGGAGACGGTCGAGTTCGAGAACTGCATCATCGCCACGGGCGCCATCACGAAGCTGCTGCCGGGCACCTCGCTCTCGGACCGGGTCGTGACCTACGAGGAGCAGATCACCACGCGTGAGCTCCCGGGCAGCGTGATCATCGCCGGCGCCGGCGCGATCGGCGTCGAGTTCGCCTACGTCCTGGCGAACTACGGCGTGAAGGTCACCATCGTCGAGTTCCTCGACCGCCTCCTCCCGCTCGAGGACGCGGACGTGTCGAAGGAGCTCGGCAAGCGCTACAAGAAGCTCGGTGTCGACGTCCTGACCAGCACGAAGGTCGAGAAGATCGACGACTCGGGCGACCAGGTCACCGTCACCGTGTCCGACGCCAAGGGCTCGAAGGACCTCAAGGCCGACAAGGTCATCCAGGCCATCGGCTTCCAGCCGCGGGTCGAGGGCTACGGCCTGGAGAAGACGGGCGTCGAGCTGACCGAGCGCGGCGCGATCAAGATCGACGACTACATGCGGACCTCGGTGCCGCACATCTTCGCGATCGGGGACGTCACCGCGAAGCTGATGCTCGCCCACGTCGGCGAGGCCCAGGGCGTCGTCGCCGCGGAGACCATCGCGGGCGCCGAGACCCAGGAGCTCGACTACGCGATGATGCCGCGGGCCACCTTCTGCCAGCCCCAGGTCGCGAGCTTTGGCTACACCGAGGCGCAGGCCCGCGAGATGGCCGACGAGCGCGGCTGGAAGGTCAAGGTCGCGCAGTTCCCGTTCACCGCGAACGGCAAGGCCCAGGGCCTCGCCGAGCCGGGCGGGTTCGTCAAGCTGATCGCGGACGACACCTACGGCGAGCTGCTCGGCGGCCACCTGATCGGCCCGGAGGTCACCGAGCTGCTGCCCGAGCTCACGCTGGCGCAGCGGTGGGACCTCACCGCCACCGAGCTGGCCCGCAACGTGCACGCGCACCCGACCCTGTCGGAAGCGTTGCAGGAGGCGATCCACGGCCTGGCCGGCCACATGATCAACTTCTGATCCCGACCGCACGAACGGCACTGTCGCTCATCAGGAGTGAACGACAGTGCCGTTCGTGCGTCCGGGGCGGGCTCACAGGGTGCCGAGGAAGTGCTCGGCGAGGATCCGGCTGTCCGGCGCGAAGGGGCGGGCCGGGTCGGCGAGCAGCGCCGCGAGCTCGGCGGTGGTCATCCACCCGCCCTCCGCCACCTCCGACGCCTGGTGCCGGACCGGGCCGTCGGAGAAGGCCTCGTAGCCGAAGAGGTGGCAGCGCAGTCCCTCGGGACCGCCGAGTCCGGGCCCCGGGCCGGACTCCCACGCCGCCGCCAGCAGCAGCCGCAGGGGCACCCCCCGGACGCCGAGCTCCTCGGCCAGCTCGCGGGCCGCCGTCTCCGGCGGGGTCTCGCCGGGGTCCACCACCCCGCCGGCCACGCAGTCCCACAGTCCCGGCATCACGAGCTTGTCGTCCGCCCGGCGGTGCACGTAGACCCGCCGGCCGTCACCACTGCGCAGGATCACCCCGGCGCTGCCGTGCCACAGCGACCGGGCGTAGACCTCCGCGCGCGGGGCCGCGCCGACGACGTTCCCGGCCGCGTCGAAGACCGCGATCAGCTCCTCCCCGGTACTCATGGGGACCATGGTCCTGTTGTGACCTTGACCACAGCAGAGTAGGGAGGGGTCCATGGGTGGAAACAGGATCGTCGTCTACAAGGAGCCCGGCCGTGTCGAGGTCGAGGACCACGACATGCCGAAGCTGGAGGTCCCCGCCGACGTCGCGCAGGCCAAGGGCATGAGCCGCGAGGCGCCGCACGCGGTGATCCTCAAGAACGTCTCGACCAACATCTGCGGGTCGGACCAGCACATGGTCCGCGGCCGCACCACCGCGCCGCCCGGGCAGACCCTGGGCCACGAGATCACCGGGGAGATCATCGAGAAGGGTAACGACGTCCAGTTCCTCGACGTCGGGGACATCGTCACGGTGCCGTTCAACATCGCCTGCGGCCGCTGTCGCAACTGTCGCGAGGGCGCGACGGGCATCTGCGTGAACGTCAACCCCGCCCGGGCCGGCTCGGCGTACGGCTACGTCGACATGGGCGGCTGGGAGGGCGGGCAGGCGGACTACGTCATGGTGCCCTTCGCCGACTTCAACCTGATGAAGTTCCCGGACCGCGACCAGGCGCTGGCGAAGATCCGCGACCTGACGATGCTCTCGGACATCTTCCCGACTGGTTACCACGGCGCCGTCTCCGCCGGGGTGACGACGGGCATGACCGTCTACGTGGCCGGGGCAGGGCCGGTGGGGCTGGCCGCCGCCTACTCCGCACACCTGCTGGGCGCCGCCGTGGTGATCGTCGGGGACCTCAACAAGGAGCGCCTTGAGCAGGCGCGCTCCTTCGGGTGCGAGACCGTGGACATCGGGCAGTCGGCGACCCTCGAGGAGCAGATCGACCAGATCCTCAGGACCAACGAGGTCGACTGCGCCGTCGACGCCGTGGGTTTCGAGGCCACCGGGCACGGCGGCGGCGAGGAGAAGCCCGCCCAGGTGCTCAACGACATCATGAGCATCACCCGGGCCGGCGGGAGCCTCGGCATCCCGGGCCTGTACGTCACTGGCGACCCGGGCGCGGCGGACCCGGACGCCAAGGAGGGCACGCTGAAGGTGCGGCTGGGCCTCGGCTGGGCCAAGAGCCACAGCTTCGTGACCGGCCAGTGCCCGGTGCTGCGCTACAACCGCAAGCTGATGATGGCGATCCTGCACGACAAGGCGCACATCGCCGACGCCGTCAACGCCACGGTCATCCCGCTCGAGGACGCCCCGCGCGGGTACCAGGAGTTCGACCGTGGCGCGGCCCGCAAGTATGTGCTGGACCCGCACGGCATGGTCCCTGCCGCGTGAGCCGCCGGACGTCCCGGTCGGTGACCCGCTCCGGGTGACCACGGGGCCGGCCGACCCGCCCGGCGACCGCCGTCGCGGCCGTCGGGCGGGTTAGGCTCTGGGGATGCACTCCCGCGAGGTCCGTTCGTGACCGCCCGCCGCATCATGGGCACCGAGGTCGAGTACGGCATCTCCGTGCCCGGCGACCCGACGGCCAACCCCGTCATCACCTCCACGCAGATCGTGCTGGCGTACGCGGCCGCGCAGGACATCCCGCGCAACCGCCGCGCCCGCTGGGACTACGAGGTCGAGTCGCCGCTGCGCGACGCCCGGGGGTTCGACCTGTCGTCGCCCACCCTGTCCAGCTCGAGCAACGACTCGGAGCTCGACGACCTCGGCGCGGCCAACGTCATCCTCACCAACGGCGCCCGGCTCTACGTCGACCACGCGCACCCGGAGTTCTCCACGCCCGAGGTGCTGACCCCGCGCGACGTCGTCATCTGGGACAAGGCGGGGGAGCGGATCATGGAGGAGGCCGCGGTGCGGGCCGCCACCGTGCCCGGCGCGCCGCGGATCCAGCTCTACAAGAACAACGTCGACGGCAAGGGTGCGAGCTACGGCTCGCACGAGAACTACCTCATGGCCCGGCAGACCACGTTCCCGGCGATCGTCGGCGGGCTCACCCCGTTCTTCGTGTCCCGCCAGGTCATCACGGGTGCCGGCCGGGTGGGCATCGGCGCCCAGGGGGACGCCGAGGGCTACCAGATCTCTCAGCGCGCCGACTACATCGAGGTCGAGGTCGGCCTGGAGACCACGCTCAAGCGCGGCATCATCAACACCCGCGACGAGCCGCACGCCGACGCCGACAAGTACCGCCGGCTGCACGTGATCATCGGCGACGCCAACATGAGCGAGTACTCCACGCTGCTCAAGGTCGGCACCACCGCGCTGGTCCTCGACATGATCGAGAACGGCGTCCGGTTCGACGAGCTGCGCCTGGCCGAACCGGTGCGCGCCGTCCACCAGATCAGCCACGACCCGTCGCTGCAGCAGAAGGTGGAGCTGACGGACGGGCGCTCGCTCACGGCCGTCGAGCTGCAGTGGGCCTACCACGAGAAGGCCGTCAAGCACGTCGAGAACGCCCAGGGCGCCGACATCGACCCGGACACCGCCGAGGTGCTCCGGCTCTGGGGCGAGATCCTCGAGGACCTCTCCGAGGACCCGATGCGGACGGCGGACCGGCTCGACTGGACGGCCAAGCTGCGGCTGCTCAACGGTTACCGGGAGCGGGACAACCTGCAGTGGAGCTCGGGCCGGCTCGGCCTGGTCGACCTGCAGTACACGGACGTCCGCATGGCCAAGGGCCTCTACAACCGGCTGGTCACCCGCGGGTCGATGAAGCGCCTGGTCACCGAGGAGGAGGTCGAGCGCGCGATCCGGAACCCGCCGGAGGACACCCGCGCCTTCTTCCGCGGCCGCTGTCTGGAGCGCTACCCCGCGGAGGTCGCGGCGGCGTCCTGGGACTCGGTCATCTTCGACCTGGGCCGGGAGTCGCTGGTCCGCATCCCCACGCTGGAGCCGCTGCGCGGCACGCGCCGGCACGTCGGCGAGCTGATCGAGGGCTCGCGGACGGCCGAGGAGCTGGTGAAGGCCCTCACCAACGGGTGAGGCCGACCCGCCCGGCGGGTCGCACCCGACGGGCGGGACATCAGTTCGCAACCCGCGAACCGTGGGCGGTCGCGGGTCCCGCCAAGTAGGCTGGACCCATCGGACCCCGGGGTCTGCCTGCCACGACGGTGGCGGGTCGCCCGGGATCGGACGCGAGGAGGAGACGTCATGTCCCAGGAGCAGACGAAGCGTCAGGGCGGTGGCGGCGGCGACGACGACGAGAGCGGCGACGCCTCGGCAGCCGGCCAGGAGCGCCGGGAGAAGCTGGGCGAGGACGTCGACACGATCCTCGACGAGATCGACGACGTCCTCGAGGAGAACGCCGAGGACTTCGTCCGCGCGTACGTGCAGAAGGGCGGCGAGTAGCCGCACCCGTGCCGCCGGCGGGTCGGGCCCCGGAGGGGTCCGGCCCGTCGTTCGGTCTATCCGGCCCCATCCGTGAGCGACACCCCGACGAGGAGAGGCACACACCCCACCATGGAGTTCCGCGAGGGCATCCCCGGGCCCGCTGGAGGCTCGTTCGGTCGCCCGTCCCCCGGTTCCCCCGAGCCCGGTCGTGACGGGCTCGCCGGGCTCGGCCACCACGCCGCCTTCGCCGCGCTGGGCGAGACGTCGTTCGCCAACTACGTCGCGGCCACCCAGCCGCACCTGCTCCCCGGCCGGATGTTCGACGCGCCGCGCACCGAGGCTCGGTCCGCCACCCCCGAGTCGCTGGGCGTGCCGCACGGGACCACGATCGTCGCGCTGCAGTTCGCCGAGGGCGTCGTCATCGCCGGCGACCGGCGCGCCACCGCGGGCAACGTGATCGCCCAGCGGGACATCGAGAAGATCTTCATCACGGACTCGCACTCCGCGGTCGGCATCGCCGGCTCCGCAGGCATCGCGATCGAGATGATCCGGCTGTACTCGGTCGAGCTCGAGCACTACGAGAAGATCGAGGGCGTGGCCATGTCGCTGGACGGCAAGGCCAACCGGCTGGCGGGGATGATCCGCGGCAACCTCGGCGCGGCCATGCAGGGGTTCGTGGTGGTGCCGCTGTTCGCGGGCTACGACACGGAGGAGCCGGACCCGGCCAAGGCCGGCCGCATCGTCACCTACGACCCCACCGGCGGGCGCTACGACGAGTGGCTGGGCTACCACGCCGTCGGCTCCGGGTCGGTGTTCGCCAAGTCCGCACTGAAGAAGATCCACCGGACGTCGGCGGACCTGCAGACCACGCTGCGCAGCGCGGTCGAGGCGCTGTACGACGCCGCGGACGACGACACCGCCACCGGCGGGCCGGACCTGGTGCGGAAGATCTACCCGGTCGTCGTCAGCATCACGGGCCCCGAGGGCGCCGTGCGGCGCTCCGAGGAGGAGATCGCCGGGATCGTCGACCGGATCGTGGCGGACCGGGCGGAGAACCCGGGCGGCTGAGCGCCCCCCGCTCGCACCCGGCCAGCACGATGAGACTCAGGAGCGTCCCCCGATGACGATGCCCTTCTACTCCTCCGTCGACCAGCTGCTCCGCGACCGTTCGGAGCTCGCCCGCAAGGGCATCTCCCGCGGCCGCAGCGTCGTGGTCCTGACCTTCTCCGGCGGCGTGCTGTTCGTCGCCGAGAACCACTCCACCGCGCTCAACAAGGTCTCCGAGATCTACGACCGGATCGGGTTCGCCGCCGTCGGCCGGTACAACGAGTTCGAGGGGCTGCGCACCGCCGGCATCCGGCTCGCCGACTCCCGCGGGTTCTCCTACGACCGGCGGGACGTCACCAGCCGCTGGCTGGCCAACACCTACGCGCAGTTCATCGGCGCGGCGTTCGTGGAGCAGCAGAAGCCCTACGAGGCCGAGATCTGCGTGGCCGAGGTGGGGGAGACCCAGGACGGCGACCAGCTGTACCGGATCACCTACGACGGCTCGATCACGGACGAGCCGCAGTACGTGGTGATGGGGGGCACCACCGAGCCGATCTCGGCCAAGCTCAAGGACGTCTACGACGCCGGCCACGACCTCGGCCAGGCGCTCGCGGCCGCGTTGGAGGGCCTGCAGGTCCCCGGCGCCGGACCGGGCAACGGCACCGAGCCGCGCGTACTGGGCGAGAAGGCCCTCGAGGTGGCCGTGCTGGACCGCACCCGACAGGGCCGCGCCTTCCGCCGGATCAAGGGCCCCGTGCTGCGCAACCTGCTGCCCGCCGCGAACCGCGGCGGGTCCGCGGACGAGCCGGAGGTCCGCGGCGGGGACGACACCCCGGCCGCCGGCGGCGTGCTGCCGGAGAACGGCACGTCGGGCGGCCCGGGCACGCCGCCCTCGCTGAACTGACCCGACCCTGCGCGCCGGTCCACCCCGCGTGGGCCGGCGCGCGGCGTCCTCAGGAGTAGGTGCGCAGCTCCACGCCGTTGCCGTCGGGGTCGGTCAGGTAGATGCCGCGGCCCTGGCCCCGCGCCCCGAACAGCTCCTTCGGGCCGGCCACTCCGTGCTCGGCGGCCAGCGCGGCCAGGTCGGCGTCCGTCACGACCAGGGCGAAGTGCCCCACGTTCGTGCCCGTCCGCTCGCCGCGCTGGACGTCGATGATCGTCCCGGGCGACACGCGCAGGGACGCGAACGGCACCTCCCCGCGCCGCCACTCCTCGAGCCGTTCGGGCGCGAGCCCCAGGGTCTCCCGGTACCAGCCGATCAGCCGCTCGGGGTCCGCGGTGACCAGGACGACGTGGTCCAGCTCCTCGACGCGCATGGCGCCGAGCGTAGGGCCGGATCCCGCTACGGGGCGACGCGTTCGGGGTGGGTGTAGACGTTGCCCGCCCCGCCGCGGAGGAACCCGACGAGGGTGAGCCCGGCCTCGTCGGCCAGCTCCACGGCCAGCGACGACGGCGCGGACACCGCGGCCAGCACCGGCACCCCGGCCATCACGGCCTTCTGCACCAGCTCGAACGACGCGCGCCCGGACACCTGCAGCACCGTCCCGGCGGCCGGGACCCGGCCCTCGAGCAGCGCGTGCCCGAGCACCTTGTCGACGGCGTTGTGCCGGCCGACGTCCTCGCGCGTGACCAGCAGCGACCCGTCCGGCGCGAACAGCCCGGCCGCGTGCAGCCCGCCGGTGGAGTCGAAGACCTTCTGGGCCGAACGCAGCCGGTCCGGCAGCGACCCGAGCACCTCCCACGGCACGCGCACCGCGTCGGCGGCGGGGGAGAAGCGGGACTTGAGCTTCACGGCGTCGAGCGAGGCCTTCCCGCAGACCCCGCAGGAGGAGGTCGTGTAGAAGTTCCGCTCCACCGAGGTGTCCGGCGGCTCGACGCCCGGGGCGAGGGCGACGTCGAGGACGTTGTAGGTGTTGCGGCCCTCGGCGTCGACGGAGTCGCAGTACCGGGCGGTGACCAGGTCCGACGCCGCACCGATGACGCCCTCGGTGAGCAGGAAGCCGTGCGCGAGCTCGACGTCGTGTCCCGGGGTGCGCATGGTGACGGTCAGCGGCGCCCCGTCGACCCGCAGCTCGAGCGGCTCCTCGACGGCCAGGGTGTCCGGTCGGCGGCGCTGCGAGCCGTCCGCCGCGATCCGCAGCACGGGCCGTCGCGCGGTGAGCCTCCCCATGCGATCAGCGTACGGAGCCGCGCGGTCCGGCGCCGTGCCGGAACGTGCGAGCGGGGTCACGCGCCGGCCCGCCGGACTCAGTCGGCCGACGCGAGGATGCAGAAGCGGTTCATGCTGAAGAAGTAGTCGCCGCCGCGGACGTCGGCCAGCCACGCCCGGCCGTCCTCGGCCGTCACGCCCCGGCGGTCCGCGACGTAGGTCGCGATGGTGCGGGCGATGAGGGCGCTGTAGGTGTCCTCGTCGAGGCGCGGGTTGAGGATGGGGATCGCGACCTGCGCGGTGACCCGGAACCCGGCCCCCTCCAGGAGCCGGGCCCACACCGTGGGCAGGTGCGGGTGCACGAGGTGCTCCTCCCACGCCGCCATGACGCGGGCGTGCCGGTCCCGGTCCGCGACGTGCCACACCACCGAGTCCCAGTCGGTGTCGAGCAACAGCACGCGCCCGCCCGGGCGGACGACCCGGCGGAGCTCGGCGAAGGCGCGCCGGATGTCCGCGACGTACTCGTAGACCTGGGTGGAGACGACGGCGTCGACGGCGTCGTCCGGGTAGGGGAGGGACTCCGCGCCGCCCAGGGTGAGGGTCACGGCGGGCAGCGCGCCCGCCCGCCGCGCCGCCAGGGCGTTCATCGCCGGGCTGGGGTCGATGCCGTGGACGGTGCCCTCCGGCCCCACCGCGGCGGCGAGGGACTCCAGCAGGAACCCGGGCCCGGAGCCGACGTCGAGGATCCGCTCGCCGGGTCGCGGCGCGAGCAGGGCCAGCACCTCGTCCCGCTGCCGCACGATGTCGGGGGTCGAGTAGACCCGCTCGATCTCCCGGGCGCCTTCCTCGTCGAACGCGAGCGTCATCGGTCCTCCCGGGGGTCGTGTCGGGGTGGGGTCGGACCAGTCGAGCCCGGCATTACCGGCCCCGCCCGCGGCTCCCCGGGGACGGGGCGTGCCGCGGATCAGCCCTGGAAGGGCCGGTCCCGCCCGGTCCAGCGCTGCTCGTCGCGGCGGTAGACCGGGATCGGGTTCTTGGCGACCCGGAAGGTGTACCGGCCGGCCTCCGCGACCACCTCGCCGTCCGTCGCGAGCTCGCTCGGCACGGCCAGCTCGACGTCGAGCTCCGGGGTCTCGAGCTGGGTGTAGACGCGGCTGTGCCCGAGCGCGCCGAGGATCAGGGCGGCGACCACCCGCAGCCGGGAGAACGGGACGTCCGCCCGGAGCCACCGGACGTCGAGCAGTCCGGAGTCCAGCGTCGGCCGCCAGGCGGGCACCATGCCGCGCGGGTGGTAGGGCCCGTTGCCGACGAAGATGAACCACACGAGGTGCCACCGGTCGCCGACCTTGACCCGCACCTTCTCCGAGCGGTGCAACACGGTGACCAGGGCCGCCGCGAAGGCCGGCCACTTGCCCCACCGGGGCTGCCACTTCTCCCGCAGCCGGACCAGCTCCGGGTAGGAGCCCACGCTGGCGGTGTTGAGGAAGTAGCGGGTGCGGATGACCTCGGGGTCCGCCGGCTCGTCGCCGATCCCGGGGTGCGCCTCGACCAGGGCGAGGTCGACGGCCACGGCCTCGCCGGCCTGGGTGGCGTCGACCGCCTCCTGCAGGTCGTAGACGCCGACGTCGCGGGCGAAGTGGTTGAGCGTCCCCGCCGGCACCACGACCAGGGGCAGGTGGTGCCGGTCGGCCGCCGCCGCGGCGGCGGCGACCGTGCCGTCCCCACCCGCGACCCCGAGGGCCCGCACCCAGTCGCCGCGCTCGGCGACGGCCTCGTCGAGCTGCTCGCCGAGGTCCTTGCCCCGGGTCACGCGCAGCAGGTGCGCGGCGGGCAGCGCCTCGCGGACGTCCTCGGTGAGGTCCTGGTCGGGCGGACCGGAGTGCGGGTTGACCACGATGACCAGGCCCTCGCCCTGCGGCAGCTCCGGGACGCTGTCCACCGGCCGGGCCCGGGCCTCGTCCGTGCGGCGGGCAGGCCACCAGCGCTGGGTGCCCAGCGCCATCCCGGAGCCGACGGCGGCCCCCACCGCCACGTCGGAGGCCCAGTGGACGCCGACGTGCACGCGCGAGTAGGCGACGGCCGCGGCGAGCGGGACGACCACGGGCGCGACCTTCGGGTTCTCCAGCGTGACGGCCGTGGCGAAGGCGGCCGCCGAGGCCGCGTGCCCCGACGGGAAGGACGACGAGGTGGGCGGGTTGCGCAGCGTGCGGTAGGCCGGGAGCTCGGCCGCGGCCGGACGGCGCCGGGGGAGGAGGGGTTTGAGGACGCCGTTGGCCGTGGCCGAGGAGCACGCGATGGCGAGCAGACCGCGCGCGGCCGCCTTCCGGCCGGCCCCGCGGCGCACCGCGAGCACGCCCGCGATCACCACCCACAGCGCGCTGTGGTTGGCCGCGGCGGACAGCCGGCGCATCACGTGGTCGAACCGGGTGTGCGGGCGTGCCGACACCGCGGCCGTCACCGCCCGGTCCAGGTCGCTGACGGCCGCCAGCCCCTGGTCGAGGCGGCGGGATTTCAGGGCGACTCGCCGGAACCAGTCGGTCACAGGCGTGACCTTATGGGGCCTCCTGCGCTTACGCTGGAAGGCATGCAGCGTCGGATCTTCGGGGTCGAGACCGAGTTCGGGGTCACGTGCACCTTCCACGGACAGCGCCGGCTGTCCCCGGACGAGGTCGCGCGGTACCTGTTCCGGCGCGTCGTGTCCTGGGGCAGGTCCTCGAACGTCTTCCTGCGCAACGGTGCCCGGCTCTACCTCGACGTCGGCTCGCACCCCGAGTACGCCACGGCCGAGTGCGACACCCTCACGGGGCTGGTCGCGCACGACAAGGCGGGCGAGCGGATCCTCGAGGACCTGCTGGTCGACGCCGAGCGCCGGCTCGTCGACGAGGGCATCGGCGGCGACATCTACCTGTTCAAGAACAACACCGACTCCGCGGGCAACTCCTACGGCTGCCACGAGAACTACCTGGTGGCGCGGCAGGGCGAGTTCGCCCGGATCGCCGACGTGCTGCTGCCCTTCCTGGTCACCCGTCAGCTGATCTGCGGCGCGGGCAAGGTGCTGCAGACCCCGCGGGGCGCCGTCTACTGCCTGTCGCAGCGGGCCGAGCACATCTGGGAGGGCGTCTCCAGCGCCACCACCCGCTCACGCCCGATCATCAACACGCGGGACGAGCCGCACGCGGACGCGGAGCGCTACCGCCGGCTGCACGTGATCGTCGGCGACTCGAACATGGCCGAGACCACCACCCTGCTCAAGGTCGGCACCACGCACCTGGTGCTGGAGATGATCGAGGCCGGCGTCCAGTTCCGGGACTTCACCCTGGACAACCCGATCCGCGCGATCCGCGAGATCAGCCACGACCTCACCGGCCGGCGCACCGTGCGGCTGGCGGGCGGGCGCGAGGCCAGCGCGCTGGACATCCAGCGCGAGTACCACGCCCGGGCCGTCGAGCACCTGCGCCAGCGCGGCAGCGAGGACCGCACGCTGGAGCGGGTCGTGGAGCTGTGGGGCCGCACGCTCGACGCGGTCGAGACGCAGAACTTCTCCCTGATCGACAGGGAGATCGACTGGGCGATCAAGTACCGGCTGGTGGAGCGGTACCGGGCCAAGCACGACCTGGACCTGTCGAGCGCCCGGATCGCGCAGCTGGACCTGGCCTACCACGACATCCGGCGCGGCCGGGGCCTGTTCGACATGCTGCAGCGCAAGGGCCTGGTCGAGCGGGTCACGGACGACGGCGAGATCGAGGTCGCCAAGGACACCCCGCCGCAGAGCACGCGGGCCAAGCTGCGCGGCGACTTCATCGCCGCCGCCCAGGCCGCGGGCCGCGACTTCACCGTCGACTGGGTGCACCTCAAGCTCAACGACCAGGCGCAGCGGACCGTGCTCTGCAAGGACCCGTTCCGGTCGGTCGACGAGCGGGTGGACCGGCTGATCCAGTCCCTCTGAGTCCCCCCGGGTCCTGTCGCACGGACGGCCCCGTCGCCCTCGGGCGGCGGGGCCGTCCGCGTCCGTGGCCGTCCGGGGCTACTCGATGCCCGGCATCATCTTCCGGCGCAGCGCGAGCAGCTCGTCCTGGATCGGGCCGGCGGCGGGACCGGCGTGGTCGGGCGCGGGCTGGATGCCCAGGGCGTGCAGGAGCGCCTCGGCGGCCTGCTTCGGGTCGCCGGTCTCGCCGAGCACGGGGTGCAGGCCCTGGTCGGCGAGATGGTGGAACACCAGGTTCACGACGCTCCACGGGTTGAAGGTCTCCGGCTGGCCGGCGTCGTGCGTCATCGCGGTGGGCCTCCTCGCGCTGTGCGGTGCGTCACGGGAAGCCTCTGCCGCGGTGATCGCGGGGTCAAGGCTGCGCGGTGTCGCTTCCTGAGACACCGGTTCCGCGGCGGCGGACCGCGGTCCGACGTGCCGAGTTCTCCGGGTGCCCACGGCGTTCGAACGGTTGGTCGTATGCTGCCCCCGTGTCCTCCGCCCGTGCCGAGCGCCTGGTCAACCTGGTGCTCTGCCTGCTCTCGACACGGCAGTTCCTGACCGCCGAGCGGATCCGCGCGACCGTGCCCGGCTACGCCGACGCGACGAGCGACGAGGCGTTCTTCCGGATGTTCGAGCGGGACAAGACCGAGCTGCGCGAGCTGGGCGTGCCGCTGGAGACCGGGCGCACCTCGGCGTTCGACACCGTGGAGGGCTACCGGATCGCCCGGGGCGACTACGAGCTCGGGGAGATCGACCTCGACGCCGAGGAGGCCGCCGCCGTCGCGCTGGCGGGGTCGCTGTGGGACTCGCCCGAGCTGTCCGGCGCCGCGCACGGAGCGCTCCGCAAACTGCGGGCCGCCGGGGTCGAGGTGGACGAGAGCCGGGGCTCGGTGCAGCCGCGGGTGCGGGCCGCCGAGCCCGTGTTCGGGGCGCTGCTCGCCGCCGTGCAGGCGGGCCAGGTCGTCACGTTCGACCACCGGCGCGGTGGGCCGACCGGCGAGATCGCGCGGCGGACCGTCGAGCCGTGGGGCGTGGTGTCCTGGCGCGGCCGCTGGTACCTCGTGGGGCACGACCGGGACCGGGCGGACGTCCGCTCCTTCCGGCTGTCCCGGATCCTCGAGCCGATCAAGACCGTCGGCGACCCCGGCGAGGTGACGGTGCCGCCCGACACGAACCTCATGGAGTCGATCCGGCGGACGGTCGACACCGGACCGGTGGTGGGGGTGGCGCGGGTGTGGGTCGCCGAGGGGCACGCGCACGGGCTGCGCCGGCTCGGCACCGTGCTCGGCCCGCGGGAGCTCGGCGGCCGGGCGGGCGACGAGCTGGAGATCGAGCTGCGCAGCGAGCGCACGGTGGCGAGGTGGCTGGCCGGCGCGGGCCCGGACGTCGTCGTGCTGGACCCACCGGGGCTCGCCGCGCACGTCCGGCGGCTGTGGGAGGGCGCGCTGGCCGCGCACGCGGGGGAGCGGGTCCGGTGAGCGGGGCGCGGCGAGCGGGGATCGGGAGATGAGCGGCGTGGCCGAACGGCTGCCGCGGCTGCTGTCGCTGGTCCCGTACCTGCTGGCCCGGCCCGGGATCCCGATCGCCGAGGCCGCCGCGGACTTCGACATCACCCCGCGCCAGCTGCGCCGGGACCTCGAGCTGCTGTGGATGTGCGGGCTGCCGGGCTACGGGCCGGGCGACCTCGTCGACCTGTCCTTCTCCGGGGACACGGTGACGGTCACCGAGGACGCCGGGATGCGCCGCCCGCTGCGGCTGACCACGGCGGAGGCCACCGCGCTGCTGGTCGCGCTGCGGACGCTCGGCGAGGCGCCGGGCGTCGTCGACACCGCCGCCGTCCGCCGGGCCACGGCGAAGATCGAGCGGGCCGTGGGCGACGGCGGGGTGGCCACCGTCGCCGTCGACCTCACCCGCGAGGAGGAGGCCACCGCGGCCGCGGTCCGCGGCGCCCTCGACCGCGAGCGGGCGCTGCAGATCGTCTACTACACAGCAGGGCGGGACGCGGTGTCGCGCCGGACCGTCGACCCGATGCGGCTGCTGCTCGTCGAGGGCCGCGGGTACCTGGAGGCCTGGTGCCGGCGCGCCGAGGGCGTGCGGCTGTTCCGGCTGGACCGGGTCGAGGAGGTCGTCGAGCTCGCCGAGCCGAGCGCCCCGCCGTCGGACGCCGAGCCGCACGACGTGTCGCGGGGGCTGTTCTCGCCCAGCGAGGAGCACCGCACCGCCGTGCTCGAGGTGGCCCGCGAGGCCCGCTGGATCGCCGAGTACTACCCGGTCGACGAGGTCGTGGAGCACGCCGACGGGTCCGGTGCGGCGCGCGTCCTGCTCCGGTACGCCGATCCGGCGTGGCTGGTGCGGCTGGTGCTGGGCCTGGGCGGCGGCGCGCGGGTGGTGGAGCCCCCGGAACTGGGCGCCGCGGTGGCCGAGCGGGCGCGGGCGGCGCTGGCGGCGGCGGACACGGCGGACACGGAGCCGGGGAACGGGCGGGACGGGGAAGGGGCGTGATGGGGTTCTACTGGGTGCCGGCGCTGCTGGGCGCGCTCGGGATCGTCCTGCTGCTGGCGGTGGCCGTGGTCTGCCTCGCCCACGTGCGTCGGTTCGTGCACACCGCTCAGCGGGAGCGCCGGCGCACCGGGCAGGCCGTCGTCCCGCTGCGGTCGGCGGCCGCGGAGCTGCGCACCCGTCGCTGAGGCCTTCCGGGAGATCGTCGGGGTGATCGTTCGAGCGGATCGGCCCCCGACCGGCTGCTCGGACCCGGGGCGCCCGGTGCGTAGTATCCGGGGTGAACCGGTTCCGTCGAAAGGACTGCTCATGCCGAGTCTCGGCGGGTGGGAGATCGTCATCCTCGTGGTGGTGGTGCTCCTGCTGTTCGGCGCCAAGAAGCTGCCCGACATGGCCCGCTCCGTGGGCCAGTCCGCCCGCATCTTCAAGGGCGAGATGAAGGGCATGAAGAACGACGGCAACGCCGAGGAGCCGGCGACGCAGCAGCCCCCTGCCCAGCTGCCGCCGGCGCAGGCCCAGCAGGGCACCACGGGGAGCACCGGTGCCACGAGCACCACCGGCTCGGAGGCGTCGGCGCGGCCGGCCGAGCAGCCGGCGGAGCAGCGCGAGCACCAGCAGTAGGGCCCCGCTCGACGTGGTGAAGCTCAGCCGCCGCCGGAGGCCGAAGAACCCCGACGGTACGATGACGCTCGTCGAGCACCTCTACGAGCTGCGCAACCGTCTCGGGATCTCGCTGCTGGCGATCGCGCTCACCACGATCGTCGGCTACATCTGGTTCGAGGTCGGGTTCTTCGGCGCACCCAGCCTGGGCGCCCTGCTCAAGGAGCCGTACTGCTCGCTGCCCGCCTCCTCGCGGGCCGTGTTCACCGCCGACGGGTCCTGCACCCTGCTCGGCACCGGGCCCTTCGACCAGTTCATGCTGCGGCTGAAGGTCGGCGCGGTGGCCGGCATCGTGATGGCCTGCCCGGTGTGGCTGTACCAGTTGTGGGCGTTCATCGTGCCCGGGCTGTACCCGAAGGAGCGCAAGTTCGCGCTGATCTTCGTCAGCACGGCGGCCGTGCTGTTCGTCGCCGGCGCGGTGCTCGCCTACTTCGTGGTCTCGCAGGGCCTGTCCTTCCTGCTGACGATCGGCAGCGAGGTCCAGACCACCGCGCTGACCGGCGAGAGCTACTTCGGCTTCGTCATCGCGCTGCTGCTGATCTTCGGCGTGAGCTTCGAGATCCCGCTGCTCGTGGTGATGCTCAACCAGGTCGGGATCCTGAGCTACGAGCGGCTGCGCAGGTCGCGGCGCGGGATCATCTTCGGCCTCTTCGCGTTCGCCGCGATCGCCACGCCGGGGCAGGACCCGATCTCGATGACCGCGCTCGCCGCGGCGCTCACGCTGCTGTTCGAGCTCGCCATCCAGATCGCGCGGGTGCACGACAGGCGCAAGGCGAAGCAGCGCAAGGCCGAGGGCTGGGACGACTGGGACCCGGACGCCCCGTCCCCGATCGACACGACCCCCAGCCACGTCGAGGGGCCCAGCCACGTCGACGGGCCCGGCCGGATCGAGGAGCCGGCGCCCGTCCCGCCGCCGGCGCCTGTCAGCCGTGCGGAGCCGAGCGCCCGCAACGTCGACGACGTCACCTGAGCCGGCTCCTGGGCCGCGCGGCCCGTCCCGCGTTGCCCCGTGAGCGGGGTAACGCGGCCGTCCGACGGCGGAGTGTCGGTGAGGTGTGACAGCCTGGTCGGGTGGCCAGCAGCACACCGGCCCCGGCCGAGGCGTACGCCGCGGCCCGGGCCCGCGCCGCGCATCCGCGGCTGAGCGAGTTCGCCGGGTCCCTCCCCTTCGGCCTCGACGGGTTCCAGCGCGAGGCGTGCGAGGCGCTCGAGGACGGGCACGGCGTACTCGTCTGCGCGCCGACCGGCGCGGGGAAGACCGTCGTCGGCGAGTTCGCCGTGCACCTCGCCCTCGCGCAGGGCCTGAAGTGCTTCTACACCACGCCGATCAAGGCGCTGTCGAACCAGAAGTACGCCGACCTCGTCGAGCGCCACGGCGCCGCCGCCGTCGGCCTGCTCACCGGCGACACCAGCGTGAACGGGGACGCGCAAGTGGTCGTGATGACCACCGAGGTCCTGCGGAACATGATCTACGCGGGCTCGCGGTCGCTGGACCAGCTCGGCTACGTGGTGATGGACGAGGTGCACTACCTCGCCGACCGGTTCCGCGGCGCGGTCTGGGAGGAGGTCATCCTCCAGCTGCCCGAGCACGTCGCGATCGTCAGCCTGTCGGCCACGGTGAGCAACGCCGAGGAGTTCGGGGACTGGCTGGTCGCCGTGCGCGGCGACACGGCCGTCGTCGTCGACGAGGTGCGGCCGGTGCCGCTGTGGCAGCACATGATGGTCGGCAACCGGCTCTACGACCTGTTCGCGGAGCGGGCCGGCGAGCTCGCCGTCGATCCCGAGCTGCTGCGGCAGACGCGCGAGCTCACCCGTCAGGACAACATGGCGACCTGGGTGACCGAGGGCCGGCGCGGCCGCTCGTCGGGGCCCGGCCGGGGCGGGCCGCCACGGTCGCGGGGCGGGATCCGGCCGGCCTCGCGGGTGACGGTCATCGACCGGCTGGACCGGGCGGCCCTGCTGCCGGCGATCACCTTCGTGTTCAGCCGGGCGGGGTGCGACGCCGCCGTGGCGCAGTGCGTGCGCGCCGGGCTGCGGCTCACGGCCGAGGCCGAGGTCACCGAGATCCGGCGGATCGTCGAGAAGCACACGGGGGACCTGCCGCAGGCCGACCTGGGCGTGCTCGGCTACTGGGAGTGGCGCGAGGCGCTCGAGCGCGGGATCGCGGCGCACCACGCCGGCATGCTGCCGGCGTTCAAGGAGACCGTCGAGGAGCTGTTCGTCGAGGGGCTCGTCCGGTGCGTGTTCGCCACCGAGACCCTGGCGCTCGGGATCAACATGCCGGCCCGCACGGTCGTGCTGGAGCGCCTGGTCAAGTACAACGGCGAGGCCCACGTCGACCTCACCCCCGGCGAGTACACCCAGCTCACCGGGCGTGCCGGGCGGCGCGGGATCGACATCGAGGGGCACGCCGTCGTCATCTGGCAGCCGGGGGTCGATCCCGAGCACGTCGCCGGGCTGGCGTCCACCCGCACCTACCCGCTGCGCAGCTCCTTCCGCGCCGACTACAACATGACGATCAACCTGGTCGAGCGGCTCGGCATCGAGCAGGGCCGGGAGCTGCTGGAGCAGTCCTTCGGGCAGTTCCAGGCGGACCGGTCGGTCGTCGGGCTGTCCCGGCGGATCGAGCGGAACACCGAGGCGCTGCGGGGTTACGCCGAGTCCATGCGGTGCCACCTCGGGGACTTCGGCGAGTACGCGCGGCTGCGCCGGCAGGTGTCCGACCGGGAGAAGATGCTGCGCCGGCAGGGCTCGGCCGAGCGGCGCACCGAGGTCACCGACTCGCTGCGGACGTTGCGGCCGGGGGACGTCATCGCCGTGCCGGGCGGGCGCCGGGCCGGGCTCGCGGTCGTCCTCGACCCGCCCGCCGACCACGAGGACCCGCGGCCGCTGGTGCTCACCGAGGACCGGTGGGCCGGGCGGCTCTCGGCCGCGGACTTCCCGGCGGCGGTCACGGCCCTCGGCCGGATGCGGCTGCCCAAGCGCGTCGACCACCGCTCGCCCCGGGTGCGACGGGACCTCGCGTCGTCCTTGCGCAACACGGGCATCGTGGCGCCCACCCCGGAGCGGCGGCGACGCGGCAGCAGCACCGTGGACGATCCCGAGCTCGCCGCCCTGCGCCGCGCGCTGCGGGCCCACCCGTGCCACGGCTGCGACGACCGCGAGGCCCACGCCCGCTGGGGCGAGCGGCACGCCCGGCTCGAGCGCGAGACCGAGCAGCTGCGACAGAAGGTCCGCGCGACCACGCACTCGCTCGCCCGCGGCTTCGACCGGATCCGCGCGCTGCTCACCGAGCGCGGCTACCTCGACGGCGAGACGGTCACCGACCACGGGCGCCGGCTGTCCCGGCTGTGGGGCGAGTCGGACCTGCTCGCCGCGGAGTGCCTGCGCCACGGGGTGTGGGACTCGCTCGATCCCGCCGAGCTGGCCGCGGTGGTGTCGGCGCTGGTCTACGAGTCGCGCCGGGACAACGCCCCGGTGCCGCGGGTGCCGCAGGGTGCCGTCACGGACGCGCTCGCCGACAGCGTGCGGATCTGGGCGGAGCTGGAGCAGGACGAGCGCCGGCACAAGATCGACCGCACCCGCGAGCCGGACCTCGGCTTCGCCTGGCCGATGCACCGGTGGGCGCGCGGCGAGTCGCTCGCCCAGGTACTCGAGGCGGCCGAGCGCAACGGGCAGGAGCTCTCGGCGGGCGACTTCGTGCGCTGGGCCCGGCAGGTGCTGGACCTGCTCGAGCAGATCGCCTCGGTCGCCGGGAAGACGGACGGGGTGGGCCGCACCGCCCACAGGGCCGCCCGGGAGGTCCGGCGGGGGGTCGTGGCCGCGGGCGTCGGCTGAGCGTGCCGCGGTCCTGCGCGGCTGCTCTGGGCTCCGGCGGAGGAAAGATCACCACCCGCGGTACCTGACGGCCGTCCTGCACCGCAGGTGGGATCACCGGGACGTCCGGCTGCGTTGCAGCGTTGATGATGATCGCTGTCCGGGACCGGTTCCGGCCACATGTGGCCGGGATGGGGCCCAGGCGACGATCACGGCTCCGCGATCGCGGGTGCCGGCGCTGGTGATCGCCGTTCGGGACCGTTGCGGGCCGGGTGTGGCCGGGATGGGGCCCAGGTGGTGCTCATGGCGGAGCGGTCGTGGAAGCCGTCGCTGGTGATCGCCGCTCGGGATGTTGCGGGCCGGGTGTGGCCGGGATGGGGCCCAGGTGGCGATCATGACGGAGCGGCGTGGGTGCCGGTGCTGGGTGATCGCTGTTCGGGACCGTTATCGGCCGTACGTGGCCGTGGTGTGCCCCGTCCGGCGACCCTGACTGTGCGGTCGGAGGCGTGAGCGTGAAGCGGCCCGAGGGGAGATCCGAGCGGCGGTCGGAGTTGCGTCTGGAGCTCCGAATGGAGCAGAGGGGCGTGGATCAGGGGTAGTGGCCTGTGCACCCACGGTGGGAGCGGGCGGTGCGGGGGCCGACCGGCCGCAGCGGCGCGCCGGGGTGTGCTTGGATCGTTGCCCGGGCGGCCCGGGTCGCGCTGCCGGGGCGCGGGGACGGGCCCCGCTCGAAGGGAACGCGGCCCGCGAACGACACGGAACGGGCGAGCACGGCGAGCAGCACTCGAGCACGGAACGCAGGACGGACGGAAGGTCGGCGATGAGCACCCCACGGGACCCGCACCGCGAGACGGACCGGGGCCACCGGGCCGCCGGCGGCCAGGGAGACACGGCCGGGCCCGATCCGTCGACCGGCGGCGGGAGCGCGCGCGAGCAGGGCGGGGACGTCGGCGGCGAGCACGGCGCCGACTCCGCGTCGCGCACCGTGCCGCACCCCGGGCGTTCCGGCTGGGACTTCACCCGCACCCCGGAGGCCGATCCGCCCACCCCGGCTTACGGCTCCCCGGCCGTCGAGCACGGCGACGAGGCACGTCCCGGCCGAATCCCGACCCACGACCGGCCGTCCGCGAGCGGCGAGGCGTCGGGGACCGGCAGTTCCGCCTGGAGCGGCGATGCGCAGCGCGGCGGTTCGGAGTGGAGCGCGGGCGGCGGATCCGGCTGGAGCTCCGGCGGCCAGGGCGACGGCTCGGGCTGGGACCCGGAGGGCACCGCGGCCTGGGCGCCGGACGACCGCACGGCGCAGAACTGGGACCCCGAGGGCGACCGCACCGCCGCGCACCCGGCCCCCGACGGTGGCTGGGACCCGGCGGGCGCGGGACTCGCCGGTGCCGGCTCCGCGACCTCGACCCTGCCGGGGGACAGGAGCCGCGCCTCGCGCCGCCGGGGACGGTCGGGCGGGCGGAAGACGCTGATCGCCGCGGCCGCGGCCGTGGTCGTGGTGCTGGCCGTGCTCGCGGTGACCGCGTTCTGGGTGCCGGGCTTCCTGGTGACCGAGGAGTTCGACCAGCAGGCGCTGCAGGCCGGCGTCACGCAGATCCTCACCGAGGACTACGGCCTGGACGCCACCGCCGTGAGCTGCCCGGAGGGCCAGCGGGTGGAGGCGGGTACGACCTTCACGTGCTCGGCCAACGTCGACGGCGAGAACGTCGAGGTTCCGGTCACGGTCCTCGACGACCAGGGCACCTACCAGGTCGGTCGGGTCTGATCCCGGGGCGGGACGGCAGGCGGGACCCCGCCCGCGGCGGATTCCGGGTGACAGGAGGCGCTCGGGAGCCGGAGGATCGGGGACCGTGAGCACGACCGGTACCCAGTCCCGCGAGCCCCGGACCGCCACACCCCCGACGGCGGGCGCCGCCGCCCGCCCCGGCCCCGAGGTGCGGGTGCTGGAGCCCGGCGAGCTCCGGACGGCACACGCGCTCTTCGGCGCCGCCCTGCACGCCGGCGGCCCGGTCGACGACGACCGCTGGGCCGTCACCCGGCTCTCCTACGCCCCGGGCCGCACCTTCGGCGTGGACCTGCCCGCCGGCACCCTGGCCGGGACCGCCACCAGCTTCGGTTCCGCACTCACGGTGCCCGGCGGTGCACGGGTACCGATGGCGGCCGTCACCCGCGTCGGCGTCCGGGCCGACCGGACGCGCCGCGGCCTGCTCACCGCGCTCATGCGGGAGCAGCTGTCCGACGCGGCCGACCGCGGCGAGGTCACCGCAACCCTGCGGGCCAGCGAGGCGCGCATCTACGGCCGCTTCGGCTACGGCGTCGCGAGCCGCGGACGGAACCTGAGGGTGACCGCCGGGGCCCGCTTCCGCCCCGGCGCCCCGGCCGCCGGGGAGGTCCGGCTGGTCCATCCCGACGAGGCCGCCACGCTCCTGCCGCCGATCTACGCCCGGATTCTGACCGGGACCACGCGCCCGGGCCCGATCGTCCGCGACGACGGCTGGTGGGCCCTCACGCTGCGCCGCCCCGCCGCCGACGCGGCACGGGGGATCGCGGTGCACACCGGACCGGACGGCGACGACGGCTTCGCCCTGTGGACCGTGCGCCAGGAGGGCACGGACTTCGGCGAGAACGTCCTCGAGCTCCACGACCTGCACGCCGCGACCCCGCAGGCCACCGCCGGCCTGTGGCGCTTCCTGCTGGGCGTCGACCTCCTCCGCGCCGTCTCCGCCCACCTGCGGCCGTGGGACGAGCCGGTGGACCTGCTCCTCGACGACCCGCGCCACTGCCGCACGACCGGCGTCGGCGACGAGACCTGGCTCCGCCTGCTCGACGTGCCCGCCGCGCTCGCCGCCCGCACCTGGGGCGAGAGCGGGCAAGAGCCGCTCCGCATCCGCGTGCACGACGCCCTCTTCCCGGCGAACGACGGCGTGCACGTGATCGGCGATCGGGCTGCCTCCGCGATCGGCGACAGCGACGGCGCCGATCCCGCGCCGGCCGGGGACGGCCCGGCCGACCTCGAGTGCGACGTCGCGGGCCTCGCCATGGCCTACCTCGGCGACCGGCGCCCGTCCGAGCTGGTCGCGAGCGGCTGGTGGAGTGCGCACGACCGAGCTGCCGTCCCCCGCGCCGACCGCCTCTTCACGACGAGCGAGGTGCCGTGGTGCGGGACCTTCTTCTGATCCCGCGACCGGCCCGGTGCGGGGCGGCCTCGACGGAGGACGGCTCGGGACCGGGTGTCAGCCCTTGAGCGCCGCGACCAGCCGGTCCACGGACCCGCCCAGGCCCCAGCGCTCCGCCAGCGCCGCGAGCGCCCCGGCGTCGGCGGGGGAGTCGGGCAGGGTATCGGGCCGCGAGAGCTCCACGGGCGCGTCCTGCACCACCCGCACGACCGGCTCGACGACGGCCAGGTACTCCGCCGCCTTCGCCAGCTTGCTCCGGACGTTCGCCGCGAGCCGGGTGTCGCCGGGGTCCCCGACCGCCGCGACCAGCTCGCCCCACGAGCCGAACTTCCCGACCAGCGTCGCTGCCGTCTTCGCGCCCACTCCGGGGACGCCGGGCAGCCCGTCGGAGGGGTCGCCGCGCAGCATCGCCATCTCGGCGTAGGCCTCACCGGCGCGGTCCCGTGGCACGCCGTACTTCTCGGCGACCTCGGCGGGCCCGAGGAGCTCGGCCTTGGCCAGGCCGCGGCCCACGTAGAGCAGCCGCACCGGCGTCGGGTCCTCGCGGACGATCTGCATGAGGTCACGGTCGCCGCTGACCCCCACCACGGGGTCGGCGGACTCGCGGTGGGCCAGCGTGCCGATCACGTCGTCGGCCTCGTGGCCCTCGGCCCCGCCGGTGGCGATGCCGGCCGCGGCGAGCACGTCGAGGATGACCGGGACCTGCGGCGCGAGGGTGTCCGGCACCTCCTCGGGGATCCCCGCGGGTGCGGTGTCCGGCCCGCTGCCCGGTGTGGAGCCCTCGATCCGGTGCGCCTTGTACGAGGGCAGCGCCTCGACCCGGAAGGCCGGCCGCCAGTCGAGGTCCAGGCAGGCGACCAGCCGCGCGGGGCGGTGCTCGGCGACCAGTCGGGCGATCATGTCGGTGAACCCGCGGACCGCGTTGACCGGGGTCCCGTCCGGCGCCGTGATCGACTCGGGCACGCCGTAGAAGGCGCGGAAGTACATGCTCGCGGCGTCGAGCAGCATCAGCGAGCCGGCCGGCGCCTGGAGCGCGGACTTCTGGGGTGCCGTCACGGTGAGCCAGCATGCCAGGCAGCGGCGACGCGCAGCGTGAGCGCCCTAAGCTCGCCCCATGAGCCACGCCGTCCCCACCGAGCTGCTCGCCGACCGGCTGCGCCGCGCCGGCGAGGTCGCCGCCGAGCAGGGCACCGACGTCCTCCTCGTGACCCCCGGCACGGACCTGCGGTACCTGGTCGACCACGCGGGCGAGTCCCACGAGCGGCTGACCTGCCTCGTGCTCCCGGCCGCGGGCCACCGCGCCCCGCCGGCGCTGGTCGTGCCGCGCCTGGAGGCGCCCGGGTTCGACGTCCCCACCCTGGAGGCGCTCGGCGTGGAGGTCCTCACCTGGACGGACGGCGAGGACCCGTACCTGCTCGTCTCCGACCTCGCGGGCGGCCCCACCCGGATGGCCGTGGCCGACGGGATGCCGGCGCGGCACGTGTTCGGCCTGCGGGACGCGTTCCCGGACGTGCGGCAGACGCTCGCCGGGCCCGTGCTGCGCGAGCTGCGGATGCGCAAGGACGCCGCGGAGGTCGAGCAGCTCCGGCTCGCCGGTGCCGCGATCGACCGCGTGCACGCCCGGATGGCCGAGCTCCTCAAGCCCGGCCGCACCGAGGCGCAGGTCGGCGCGGACATCGAGGCCGCCATCGTCGCCGAGGGGCACACCGAGGCCGCCTTCGTGATCGTCGGGTCGGGGCCGAACGGCGCGAGCCCGCACCACGACGTGTCCGACCGGGTGATCGAGCCGGGCGATGTCGTGGTCGTCGACATCGGCGGCCCGCTCGCCACCGGCTACAACTCGGACTGCACCCGTACGTACGCGGTCGGGGCGGAGCCGCCGGCGCAGGTGCGCGAGACCTACGCCGTGCTGCAGGAGGCGCAGGAGCGCTCGGTGCGGGCCGTGCGTCCGGGCGTCACGGCGGAGGCGGTCGACGAGGCCGCCCGCGCCCCGATCACCGAGGCCGGCTTCGGCCCGCGGTTCGTGCACCGCACGGGCCACGGCATCGGGCTCGACGTCCACGAGGAGCCCTACATCGTCGGCGGCAACGCGCTCACCCTCGAGCCCGGCATGGCCTTCAGCGTGGAGCCCGGCATCTACCTCGACGGGGAGTGGGGCGCCCGCATCGAGGACATCGTGGTGGTGAGCGAGTCCGGTGCCGAGCGGCTGAACAACGGGCCGCGGGACCTCGTGATCCTCTAGGGCCACCCCGTTCACCCCGCTCACGCCGCCACCTCCGGGTGCGCCGCACCGTCGCGCCCGGGCACGCACGCCGCACGCGCCGCGCCGCCGCCGACGAACTCGCGGAGGCAGCCGGCGATCGCGGTGTGCGCGGCCGCGGTCGGGTGGAAGGACTCCTGGAACAGGTGCCTGCCGGCGGTGTCGAGCGCGCCCTGCACCAGCGTCCGCGGGTCGACGGTCAGCCGGCGCTGCCACTCGTCCCGCAACGGGCCCGTGCACGCCTCCCGGCCCTCGGCGAGCCGGGTGAGGTCCAGGAAGCGCGCACCCACCCGCTCGGCCACCGCGGCGATGGTGGCGGCGAGCCGGGGGAACGCGACGGTGCGCGCCCACCCGGCGTCGGGCCGTGAGTAGGGGCACCCCTGGACGCCGTGCCACACGGGCATGGCCTCGCTGCCCGGCGCGGCGTAGGAGAGCAGGACGAACGCGTAGTCGGCCGGCGCGTAACCCGCCTCGGTCATCGCGCTCCGGACGTCCCGGGCCGCCGCCTCGATCCGGGGCTCGACCGCCGCGAGCCGGCCGGCCCAGCCGGGGCCGAGGGTCGTGCGGCACCCCGGCTCGCGCAGGTCGAGGAAGGCCCGGATGCAGGCGACGGCGACGCCGGACAGGTCCGGCTCGTCGTTCGCCCCGACCTGCAGGGTCACCGCGAGCACGCGGTGCCGTCGTGCGACCTCCACCAGCCGCCGGGCCTGCGACCCCTCGGTGTGGTGCACCGCCGCGCCGAACGCGACGTGGCCGGCACCGGCCCCCGAGCACGCGAGGTTCACGCCGACCTCGGCCAGCGCGCTGCGGTGCACGTAGGCGGCGGGGGAGCGGTGGCACCAGTTCCCGCCCTCGCCGCGCGTCCCCGCCTCGTAACCGCCGGCACCCTCTCCGGAGGCCGCGCTGTCGCCCAGCGCGACGACGGCGGTCGGCCGCGGGTCGGGCGGGGGACCGGGTGGCACCCCGGCGACGGCCGGGGGAGCCGACCCGATCGAGGCGAGCACGACCAGGAGGGCGAGCGCGACCGGGAAGGCGACCGGGAGGGCGAGCGCGACCGGGAAGGCGACCGGGAGGGCACGGCGGCGGGACGGGGCGGGGAGCAGGCGAGTCGGCACGCGGCGGACGGTAGGAGCGCAGGCCCCGCCCCAGGGGCCGTCGCCGCTCCGCTGTGGACAACTCCGCTTTCCGGCACGCCCCACCGCGGCCCCGGGCCGGGCGGGGAGCACCCGTGTGGACAGCCGCGCGCGGAGGGCCGGAAGTGTCGGGGAGGTCTGCTAGGTCGCCCCTCGGGGGGAACCCCGGTCCTTCTCCGGGCGTTGTCCGGACGCACCCACCCCGCGGACGCGGCATCGTGAGGTGCAGGGCGGCGAGAACCGCCGCCGACGGATCGAGGAGCTCGACGACACCATGGCAACCACCCTCACCCGCCCCCGCAACGGCGCCGTCATCGCCGGCGTCTGCGCCGGCCTGGCGCAGCGCTTCGGCCTCAGCCCGTTCGTGGTCCGGCTGATCTTCCTGCTGTCCTGCCTGCTCCCGGGCCCGCAGTTCGTGATCTACATCGTGCTGTGGATCCTGATGCCGAAGGCCCCGTACTGATCGACCGGCCCGGGGTGCGGTAGACACCCGGACCGTGTCCCGCACCCTGCTCACCGGCCTACGGCTGCCCGGCCGGCCCGGTCCCGTCGCCATCGAGACCGAGGCCGGGCGGGTCACCTGGACCGGCGCGGCCGAGCGGGCCCGCGGCCGAGGCGACGCGCGTGTCGAGGATCTCGACGGGGTCCTGCTGACCTCGCCGTTCGTCGACGCGCACGTGCACACCACGGCGTCCGGTCTGCTGCTCGACGGCCTGGACCTCACCCGCTGCGCGACCGCGGCCGGGGTCCTGGCCGCCGTGGCGGCGGCCGCGGGCACGACCCCGTCCGCCGGCGTCGTGTGGGGTCACGGCTGGGAGGAGGACCGCTGGTCCGGCCCACCGCCGAGCCGGGCGGAGCTCGATCGCGCCGCCGCCGGCCGGGCCGTCTACCTGAGCCGCATCGACGTCCACTCCGCCCTGGCCTCCACCGCCCTGGTCGACCGGGCACCGGGCGCCGTGGGAACCGCGGGGTGGAGCCCGACGGGTCCGCTGAGCGCCGACGCCCACCACCACGTCCGTCGCGCCGCGCTGGCCGCCCTGGACCCCGCGCAGCGCCGCTCGGCCCAGCGCGCCTTCCTCGACCACGCGGCGTCCCGCGGCGTGGCGGAGGTGCACGAGTGTGCCGGCCCGGAGATCTCCGGCCGGGCGGATCTCGCGGACCTGCTCGCGGGCGGGCACGGCGTGCACGTCGTCGGCTACTGGGGCGAGGCCGTCGACACCCGGGACGCCGCCCGCGCGCTGCGGGCCGAGACCGGCGCGCGCGGCCTGGCCGGGGACCTGTTCGTCGATGGCTCGCTGGGCTCCCGCACGGCCGCCCTGCACACCCCGTACCGCGACGCCCCGGGCTGGACAGGCAACCGCTACCTCGATCCCGACGTCCTGGCCGCGCACCTCGCCGCCTGCACCCGCGCCGGGATCCAGGGGGGCTTCCACGTGATCGGCGAGGCCGCCGTCGAGGACGCCGTCGCCGCGCTCGAGGAGGCCGCCCGCCGGACCTCGCCGGCCGCGGTCCGGGCCGCCCGGCACCGGCTGGAGCACCTGGAGATGGTCGACGCCGGGCAGGCGGCCCGGCTGGCCGCGCTCGGCGTGGTCGCCAGCGTCCAGCCCCTGTTCGACGCGGCCTGGGGCGGCCCCGACGGCATGTACGCGGCGCGGCTCGGGGCCGACCGGGCCCGCGGGATGAACCCCTTCCGCACGCTCGACGAGGCCGGTGTCGTGCTCGCCCTCGGCTCCGACTCGCCGGTCACGCCGCTGGACCCGTGGGCCACGGTCCGGGCCGCGGCCGCCCACCGCACCCCCTCGTCGTCGGTCGACGAGGCCACCGCCCTGGCCGCCCACACCGCGGGCGGCCGGCACGCGGCCGGCGGCGCGGGCACCCCGGTGCCTGAGAGCGGCGGCCCCGCCTCCTACGCGCTCTGGGACGGCACCCGCTGCCTGCGGACCGTGCGCGAGGGGCACGTCCTGCACGACGCCGGGGGCGACCCCGCGGAGTGACGTGGGGCGCCCCCGCTTCCCCCCGGGCGGACCGCTCTGGCATCCTGTTCCGCGTGATCGACCGGACCGGCCGCCGCCCCCTCGTGGGTCGCTGCTGTCCGGGGTGTTGTCGCTGTTGCCGCTGACACCCCCGGTACCGTCCGCCCGCCGCACCCCCGCGGCCCGCACAGACTGCGATCACCTCCATGACCGCTCCCGCGGCCCCTGCTCCCGCCACGCCCCTCGTCTCCGCCGTCCCGGCGCTCCCCGAGCCCGACCTGCGGGGACACACCGTCGTCGCCCTGCACCCGCACCCGGACGACGAGGCGATCTTCACCGGCATCACGCTGCGCCGGCTGGCCGACGCCGGCGCCCGCGTCGTGCTCGTCATGGCCACCGGGGGTGAGCTGGGCGGGTCCCGGCTCCCGCTGCGCCCCGGCGAGACCGTGCGGCAGCGCCGGCTGGCCGAGCTCGAGCACGCCGCCGAGCTCCTCGGCGTCGCGCGCCTGGTGCTGCTCGGCCGCCGCGACTCCGGGCTGCCCGGCGGCCCGGACAGCAGCCACGCCCGCGCGCTCGCCGGCGCCGAGCCGCTCGCCCTGGCCAGCCGCCTCGCCGAGATCGTCGACGACGAGGGCGCCGGCACCCTGCTCGCCGACGACGAGCTGGGCGTCTACGGCCACCCCGACCACCGGATGGCCGGCGTGGTCGGCACCATCGCCGCCGAGCTGACCGGCGCCGACGCCTACCTCGCGACGGTCGACCGGCAGGGTCTCGGCCCGGACGGCCACCTCGTCCACGGCGCCGCCCGCGCCGCGGCGGTGCCCTTCGGCCGGGAGGGCGGCGAGATCGCCCTGACGGTCGCCGGCGACGCGCGGCATCTCGCGGTCAAGCGGGCCGCGATCCTCGCGCACGCCAGCCAGGTCGATCCGGCCGAGCTCCCGGAGCAGGACTTCGCCGCCGCCTACGGCCGCGAGTGGTTCCGCCGCACCGGTCCCGCGGCCCGGCCCGGCGTCCTCGACCTCCTCTAGCAGCTCCGGCGAGGGCGCGCCGTAGGCTCTCCCCGTGGCCGCACCGACCCTCGACCCCGCGCAGGCGGGGTCCGCCTCCCGGGGTCCGCGGTCCGCCCGGTGGCTGCGGTTGCTGGCCCGGGCGCTGCCGGCGGTCGCCGCCGGTGTGGTGCTCTACCTGAGCTTCCCGCCGCGTGAGCTGTGGTGGCTCGCGCCGCCGGTGTTCGCGGTGCTCGGGGTGGTGCTGCGCGGCGTCCGCGCCCGCCGCGGGTTCCTGCTCGGCTTCCTGTTCGGCCTCGGCTTCCTGGTCCCGCTGCTGAGCTGGACCGGCAGCTTCGTCGGGGCGCTGCCGTGGCTGGCCCTGTGCCTGTTCGAGGCGCTCGCGTTCGGCCTGGCCGGCGCGGGCGTCGCGGTGACCTCCCGGCTGCCGGCCGCGCCGCTCTGGGGCGCCGCCGTGTGGGTCGCGGCCGAGGCGCTGCGCAGCCGGGTCCCGTTCGGCGGGCTGCCCTGGGGGCGGGTCGGGTTCGGCCAGCCCGAGGGTCTCTTCCTGCCCGCGGCGTCCGTCGGTGGCGTGCCGTTGCTGTCGTTCGTGACCGTGCTGGCCGGGCTCGCGCTCGGCGAGACGGTCCGCCGGCTGGCCCGCCGCGAGCTGCGCGCGGCGCTCGTCCCGGCCGTCCTGCTCGTGGTCGCCCTGATGGCCGGCCCGGTCGCCGGATCGGTCCCGCCCACCGTGAACGGCCCGTCGAGGTCCGTCACCGTCGCCGCGGTCCAGGGCAACGTGCCGCGGCTCGGGCTGGACTTCAACGCCCAGCGCCGCGCCGTGCTGGACAACCACGTGCGGGTCACCGAGCAGCTCGCCGCGGAGGTCGCGGCCGGCCGGCAGCCGCAGCCGGACGTCGTGATCTGGCCGGAGAACTCCTCGGACATCGACCCTTTCCGCAACGCCGACGCCGCCGCCGTGATCTCCGAGGCCGCCGCCGCCGTCAAGGCGCCGATCCTGGTCGGCTCCGTGCTGGTGAACCAGGACCGGACGGCGAGCAACACGATCCTGGTCTGGGACCCGGTGCGGGGCCCGGTCGCGCGCAACGACAAGCGGCGCATCCAGCCCTTCGGCGAGTACATGCCGTGGCGGTCGTTCTTCCGGCTCTTCTCCAGCTACGTCGACCGGGCGGGCAATTTCGTGCCCGGTCCCGGCCCGGGCGTGCTGGAGGCTGGTGGCGCCGACATCGGCATCGCGATCTGCTGGGAGATCGCCTTCGACGACCTGGTGGCGGAGAGCGTCTCGGCGGGTGCCACGATGCTCGCCGTCCCCAGCAACAACGCCACCTTCGGCCTGTCGGAGATGACCTACCAGCAGCTCGCGATGTCCCGGGTCCGGGCCGTCGAGCACGACCGCCCGGTCGTCGTCGCGACGACCTCGGGCGTCAGCGCGACGATCACCCCGGAGGGCGCCGTGACCGGCAGTACCGGGCAGTTCGTGCCCGGCACCCTGGTCGCTGTCGAGTCGCTGGAGGACACGACTACGCTGGCCACTCGGCTGCGGTCCGTGCCGGAGTGGGTGCTGACCGCAGTGGGAGTCATGGCGATCGGCGCCGCGCTGCTCACCGGGAGGCGGGCACGCCGGGGTGCGGCCGCCGCGCAGGAGGGGGCGGGGCCCCGCACGGGGCCCGCGGACGCCCCCCGGGCAGGAGAGGACGTCGATGGCTGAGCCCCCGGGACCGGTCCTGGTGGTCATCCCGACCTACGAGGAGCGGGAGAACCTCGGCCGGGTCGTCGCGCGGCTCAACGCGGCCGTGCCCGACGCGGACATCCTGGTCGTCGACGACGCCAGCCCGGACGGCACGGGCGAGCTCGCCGAGGAGATGGCGGCCAAGGACCCGCGGGTGCGCGTGCTGCACCGCGAGGGCAAGAACGGGCTCGGTGCCGCCTACCTCGCCGGCTTCCGGCACGCGCTCAGCGGCGAGCACCAGGTCGTCGTCGAGATGGACGCGGACGGCTCGCACGCCCCCGAGGACCTGCCCGCCCTGCTGGCCGCGCTGGAGGAGGGCCCGGGCGCCGACCTGGTCCTCGGCTCCCGCTACGTGCCCGGCGGCGAGGTCGTGAACTGGCCGGCCCACCGGGAGTGGCTCTCCCGCGGCGCCAACCTGTACGCGCGGATCGCGCTCGGCGCGCATGTCCGCGACATCACCGCCGGCTACCGGGTGTACCGGCGGCAGGTGCTCGAGCAGCTCGACCTCGACTCGGTGATCTCGCAGGGCTACTGCTTCCAGATCGACCTTGCGTGGCGGGCGCTGCAGGCCGGGTTCCGCGTGGTCGAGGTGCCGATCACCTTCACCGAGCGGCAGATCGGCTCGTCGAAGATGGACGCCGCCGTGATGGTCGAGGCGTTCGTGAACGTCGCGCGGTGGGGCTTCGAGCACCGGTTCCGCCGGCTGCTCCCGGCCCGGGGCGGGCGGGACACCGCCGCGGGCGACGGGTCGGTTCGCGCCTGATCATCGCTCGTTAGGCTGCGCGGCATGACCGAGGCCGTGACGAACGCCGAGCGCGAGACGCTGACCTGGGAGCTGTTCGGCACGGCCTCCCGCGAGCTGGCCGAGCAGGTCGCCGAGAGCGGCTATCGGCCGGACATCATCCTGTCCATCGCGCGCGGGGGCCTGTTCGTGGCGGGGGCGCTCGGCTACGCGCTGAACGTCAAGAACCTGCACGTGATGAACGTGGAGTTCTACACCGGGGTGGGGGAGCGGCTGGCGCTGCCGGTCATGCTGCCACCGGTGCCCAACGTCGTCGACCTGTCCGGGGCGCGGGTCCTGGTGGCGGACGACGTGGCCGACACCGGCGCCACCCTGAAGCTGGTCCGGGACTTCTGCGGCGAGCACGTCGCGGACGTCCGGTGCGCGGTCGTCTACGAGAAGCCGCAGAGCGAGGTGCGCTGCGAGTACGTCTGGCGGCGCACCCCGCTCTGGATCAACTTCCCCTGGTCGACACTGCCCCCGGTCGTCCAGGCCGACGTGCTCGACGCCTGAGGGTGCCTAGAGGGCGGCCAGCTCCTGCTCCAGGTCGTCGAGGCCCAGCGAGCCCTGCGACAGCGCGGCCATGTGCCAGGCCTTGAGGTCGAAGTCCGCACCCCGCGCTCGCCTCGCTGCGTCCCGCCCGGCCAGCCACGCCCGCTCGCCGAGCTTGTAGCTGATCGCCTGCCCCGGCCCGCCGAGGTAGCGCAGCAGCTCGCTGTCGAGGAACGCGGAGTCCCGCCCGCAGTAGGTGCCGAAGAAGTCGCGGGCGAGCTCCGGGGTCCAGGTCAGTCCCGCGTGGAGCGGGGAGTCCGCGGGCACCGTCAGCTCGAGGTGCATGCCGATGTCGATGATCACCCGGATGGCGCGCATCATCTGGGCGTCGAGATAGCCGAGCCGCTCGCCGGGATCGGTGAGGAAGCCCAGCTCGTCCATCAGCCGCTCGGCGTAGAGCGCCCAGCCCTCGAGGTTCCCGCTGATCATCCCGGCCGAGGCCTGGAAGGTGGATAGCTTGCCCGCGCAGAGGGCCCACTGGCCGAGCTGCAGGTGATGGCCCGGCACGCCCTCGTGGTACCAGGTGCTCACCAGGTCCCACATCGGGAAGCGGTCGCGGCCGAGGGTGGGCAGCCAGGTGCGGCCGGGCCGGGCGAAGTCGAGCGAGGGCTGCGTGTAGTACGGCGCGGCGGCGCTGCCCGCGGGCGCGATCATGGCCTCGACCCGCAGCAGCTCGGGCGCGAGGTCGACGTGCGTGCCCTGCAGGGCGGCCATCGTGTCGTCCATGATCCCCTGCAGCCGGGTGCGGACCGCCTCGACGCCCTCGACGATCTCGCCGTGCGTCTCGAGGTGCGCCATCGCCGCGCGCGGCGTGGCGCCGGGCAGGATCCTCGCGGCCTCGACCCGCTGCTCGTCGAGGATCCGGTGGAACTCCGACCACGCCCAGTCGTAGGCCTCGCGGGGGTCGAGGTCGGCGCCGGTCCAGCGGCGCACGGCGGCCCGGTAGCGCTCCTCGCCGACGGCGTCGGGCACGCCCTCGGTGCGCGGGCGGTAGTCGCGGACGAGGAACTCCCGCAGCGTGGCGAGGGCGGCGGTGGCGGGGTCCGCGCTGACCTCCGGGAGGCCGGCGTCCGCCGCGAAGGCGGTGAACCAGTCGGCCGCGAGCCAGTCGCCGAACTGGTCGACGACGGCATCGACCTGGCGGGGCGCGGCCGTCAGCCCGCGGGCGGCACCGGCACGCAGGCTCTCGGCGTAGCCCGCGAACGCGGCGGGGACGGCGGCGAGGCGCGCGGCGAGGTCCGAGCGCTCCTCGGCCGTGCCGCTGGGCATCAGGGTGAGCGTGGTGCGCAGGTGCTGGACCGGCCCGAAGAGGATCTGGACGTTGCGGAGGTGTTCGCCGAGGGCCCGGGTGGCCTGCGCGGCGTTGAGGCGTTCGCGGAGCAGCCGGGCGCAGCGGCGTTCGGTGTCGGTCTCCGGCTCGCCGGCGGCGTCGAGGCGGGCGCGGGTGTCCCGGTCGAGGGCGTCGAGCGCCTCCTCGCCGGCGGGGGAGAGGTCGGGGAGGCGGTCCTGGCCGGTGGGCAGGCCCAGTGAGGTCGCGAGCAGCGGGTCGAGCTCGGCGTGCGCGGCGACGTGGGAGTCGGCCAGGTCCCGGATCGTGCGGTCGGACATGAGGTCATCATCTGCCCGCCCCCGGACGCGACGAAGCCGGGCCCCACGGGAGGTGGCCCGGCTTCGTGGTTGCTGCGGCGCGTCCGCCGTTCGCGGATGACCCGTTCGGGAGGGTCAGGCGATCTCGGCGCGGCGCTCGCGGAGCAGGTCGAGGCGCTCGTTGAGCAGCTCCTCCAGCTCCGGGATGGAGCGGCGCTCCAGCAGCATGTCCCAGTGGGTGCGCGGCGGCTTGGTCTTCTTCTGCTCCGGCTGGGCGCCGTCGACCCGGCGGCCGACGCCACCCTGCGGCGACTCCCAGGTCGCCGGGGCCTCGGCGTCGTTCGCGAAGGGCACCTCGAACTCGTGGCCCGAGGGAGACACGTAGCGGACCAGCTGCCGCGGCGCCAGGTCGTGATTCCGGTCGGTCTCGTAGCTGACAGCCCCGAGCCGGCTGCCACGGAGCACGCGGTCGGCCATGCGTCATCCTCCCGTCTTCGGCCGAGGGGGGCACCCCTCGACGGTCACGTCGTCGCCACCCGGTGTAACGTCTGCGATGCAGACCTGCATTCCCGGGGGGAAGCATTCCGCGGGCCGCGCCGACCGTCACCAGACCGTCGGCCACCCGCTCCTGTCCCGGACTCAGAGTGTGGCCCATCAGGCGCGCTGCCACACGCGAATGTGACGTGTCAGCCTTCTGTGACTTAGCTCACCGGCACGGCGCTGAGTGTTTACACAAGGGTGGCTTCCCGTTACCCGGCCACCTCATGCATCAGAATATGCGCAGGTGGGGGTGCTTGCAGCACGAACGGTCGGGCGTCCGAGGATTCCGCCGGTTCAGGCGGAGGTCTCGGGCCGGCGGACCGGCCAGAGCGCGAGCAGTCCGGCCGCGAGCACCACGAGGATCCCGACCGTGCCGGCCCGGTCGGAGCCGAACGCGTAGGTGAAGAAGCCGACCAGGGTGGGCGCAAGGAAGGACACCGCGCGTCCCGTGGTGGCGTAGAGGCCGAACATCTGGCCCTCCTGGCCGGGCGGCGTGAGCCGGGCCAGGTAGGTGCGCGACGAGGACTGCGCGGGGCCCACGAACAGGCACAGCCCCAGTCCGCACACCCAGAACGCCGTCGGGCCGGACAGGAACAGCAGCACCACGCCGCACGCGAGCAGCCCGATCAGCGAGCCGGCGATCACCGCCTTCGGCCCGATCCGGTCGTCGAGCGACCCGCCGGCGAGCGCGCCCAGCGCGGACACGACGTTCGCGGCCACGCCGAAGATCAGCACGTCGCCCGAGCTCAGCCCGTACACGCTCACCGCGATGACCGCGCCGAACGTGAACACCGCGGCGAGGCCGTCCCGGAAGAGCGCGCTGGCGCCCAGGAAGTAGACGGTGTGCGGGCTCGTGCGGTGTAGATCCCGAAGGTCGGTGACGAGCTTGCGGTAGCTCGCGGCGACCCCGAGCCGGGCCGGGCGGTCGACGGCGGGCGGCGCCTCGGGCACCGCGAGGAACAGCGGGATCGCGGACAGCGCGAACCAGGCCGCGGCGACGAGCGCGACGACCCGGACGTTGAGCCCGCCCTCGGTGCTCACCCCGAGCGCGCCGCCCTCGCCGGCGATGAACAGCACGTACACCGCCAGGAGCAGCACGATCCCGCCGAAGTACCCCATGGACCAGCCGAAGCCGGAGACGCGGCCGATCGTGGCGGGTGTGGAGATCTGCCGGAGCACGGCGTTGTAGGAGACCTCGGCGAGCTCGAAGAAGATCGAGCCGAGGGCGAGCAGCAGCAGACCCAGCCAGAGGTAGTGCCAGTCGTCCCGCACCAGGAACAGCAGCGCCATCGACGCGACGGTGGCGGCGGTCCAGATCGCCGTGGAGCGCAGGCGTCGGCCGGCCCGGTCGGCGCTCTGCCCGACCACCGGCGCCAGCAGCGCGATCACCAGGCCGGCGGCGCCGATGGCGTAGCCGAGCCAGCTGTTGGCGTCGACGTCGCCGGGCAGGTCCCGGCCCACCGTGTCCGTCAGGTACACGGAGAAGACGAAGGTGAGCGTGATCGTGTTGTAGGCCGACGAGCCCCAGTCCCAGAACGCCCAGGCGAGGACCTGCCTGCGCGCCGGTGGACCTCCCGCCCGCCCGTCTCCGGTCCGGTCCGCGGGGGCGGCCTCGCTGCTCACCGCGGCAGCCTAGAGCCCGCCGCGGGTCACAGGGCGATCAGGAGGTCCGGCCGGTCGGAGAGCAGCCCGTCGACGCCCATGCCGAGCAGCTCGCGCATCTCCGCCGGGTCGTCGACCGTCCAGACGTGCACCTCGAGACCGGCCCCGTGGGCGCGGGCGAGCAGCCGGTCGTCCACCACCGTGAGCGGACCGAATTGCCGCGGGATCTGGGCGAGGCTCCCGCGGACCCGGGGGAGGACCGGCTCGAGGGTCGACCGGGCGGACGGCGTGGCGTCGAGCCAGGCCCGGGCCCGCAGGCCGAGGACCGCCTCGAACCCCATCGACGTGAACAGCCGGGGCCCGGCCGCGCGGGCCCTCCGGAGCCGGCCCTCGTGGTAGGCGCCCAGGCACACCCGGTCCCAGGCGTCGAGCCGCTCCAGAACGGCGAGGGTGGGCAGCACGACGGCGTCGGACTTGAGCTCGATCGTGAACCGCGTCTCCGGCAGCGCCGACAGCACCGCCTCCAGCCGCGGCACCGGCTCGCGTCCCGCCACCCGGGCGTCCTCGATCACCGCCGCGGGCAGGCGGGAGAGCAGGCCGTTGCCGTCCGTGGTGCGGTCGAGCCTGAGGTCGTGGTGGACCATCGGCACCCCGTCCACGGAGGCGTGCACGTCCATCTCGATGTAGGAGAAGCCCATCGCGACCGCGAGCTCGAAGCCGGCGAGGGTGTTCTCGCAACCCGCGAGCTCGCCGATGTGCCAGCCGCGGTGGGCGTACCGGCGCGGGTAGGGCCCGTCGAGGTACGGGTGCCGGTCCGTCACGCCCGGCACCCTCTCATCCGGACGCGATCACGCGCGACGCGGAAGGCGTTGCCGTTCGGTGAACAGGAGTGGTTCGAGCAGGTCACCGTGCTCGTCGAGGCGGGCCGGCAGGTCGTCGAGGGTGAAGACGAGATCGTCCGGCCTCCGGCAGGCCCGCACCTCGTCCCAGGTGACCGGGGTGGCGACCGTGGGGCGGGCCCGGCCGCGCAGCGAGTAGCTGCCGATCGTGGTCTTGGCGGTGTTGTTCTGGCTCCAGTCCACGAAGACCTTGCCGCGCCGGCGCGCCTTCGCCATCACCGACGTGACGGTGCGGGGGGACTCGTCGGCCAGCCGCTCGGCCACGGCCTTGGCGAACTCGATCGTCTGCTCCGCGCGGCTGACCGTGACCGGCAGGTAGAGCTGCAGTCCCTTGCCGCCCGACGTCCGGGGCCACGCCTCGAGGGCGTCCTCGGCGAGGACCTCGGCGATCCGCAGCGCGACCCGGCAGCACTCGACGATCGTGGTCCCCTCGCCGGGGTCGAGGTCGAAGACGACCAGGTCCGGGGTCTGCCGGCCGCCGCGCGGCCCGACCCGCCACTGCGGCACGTGCAGCTCGAGGGCGGCCAGGTTCGCCGCCCAGGCCAGCCCCTCCTCGCTCTCGAGGACGGGGAAGTCGGCGGACTCCGAGCGCCCGCCGGGCGTCCCGACCCGCTCGGTGCGGATCCAGTCCGGCGCGTGCCGCGACACGTCCTTCTCGAAGAACGACGGCTTCTCGACGCCGTCGGGCCAGCGGACCAGCGTGACCGGGCGGCCCGCGAGGTGGGGCAGCATCACCGGCGCGACCGCGCGGTAGTGCGCCAGGACGTCGGCCTTCGTGGTGCCGGTGAGGGGGTAGAGGATCTTGTGGGGGTTGGTGAGCTTCGCGCGGCCGACGCCGGCCTTCCCGTGCGTGCGCCGCGGCTTCTGCTCGTCGGACTCGCCCACCTCACCCACCTCCACCCAGGTGCCGGACCGCTTCCCGGGCAGGTAGGGCGAGTCCTTCCGCTTGGCGACGACACCCGGCAGCCCCTGCCCGCGCACGGCGTCGAGCACGGCGCGACCGGTGTCGGCGGGGTAGACCGGGGCGAGCCGCCAGTGCGGGCCGGACAGCGCCGGCAGCTCCTCGAGCAGGGCGTGCCGGTCCGCGAAGCCCAGTCCGCAGGTGTCCCGGCCGTCGAGGAAGAGCAGGTCGGAGATCCACAGCTCGCCGCCGCGGGTCAGCTCGGCGTCGAGCAGCAGCGCCGTGGCCCCCACGGCCGGGCCGAGCTCGCCGAGCGTCTTCGCCGGGACCTCCTCGCCGTCCGCGGTCGGCCGGACCCGCCCGCCGTCGATCTCGACGATCACCCGGCGACCGCCGAACCGGACCTGCAGCAGCCAGTCCTCGGGATCGGACGGCAACTCGCCCGGCTGCCCGTGCATCGGCGCGGTGTCATGGGGGAGGGGAGTGCGGTCGGTGCGGTCGGACCGCTTCAGCAGCCACCCGTCCCGGCGCTCCCGGTTGCTCTTGACCAGCACGTACTTCCCACGGGCGCGCTCGCCGTGCAGGGTGAACGCGACCTCGCGGTCGGACCACTTCTCGGCCTCGTAGCGGCCGTGGTCCCAGATCGTCATGGACCCGCCGCCGTACTCGCCGCGCGGGATCTCACCGGAGAACTCCAGGTACTCCAGCGGGTGGTCCTCGGTGCGCACGGCCAGCCGCAGGGTCTCGGTGTCGACCGGCAGGCCCTTCGGCACGGCCCACGAGGCGAGGACCCCGTCCCGCTCCAGGCGCAGGTCCCAGTGCAGGGCGCGGGCGTGGTGCTCCTGGATCACGAAGCGGTCGCCCGGCCCCGTCCGCGCGGGGTCGCTCTCCGGTACGGGCTCCGGGGTGCGCCCGCGATCGCGCTTGCGGCGGTACTCGTCGAGCGGCACGGCGTCAGGTTAGTCCTGTGCAGGCCTTGTCACGGGGTGCGACGATTTGCGAGCATAGCCTTACCTGACGGAAGGCTGGGCTGAATGTACGTCTGCATCTGCTACGCCGTGACGGACGTCGAGCTGCGCAACTGCATCGGCGAGGGCGCCCGCACGGTCGACGAGATCGGCGACGCCTGCGAGGCGGGCACGGGCTGTGGCACGTGCCTCGACACGATCGACGTCCTGCTCGCCGCCGAGCTCGCCCCGTCGGTGATGTCGGAGCTGCCGCTCACCGCCTGACCAGCGGGTCCCGCAGGGACGTTCGCCCAGGTAAGCCTTGCCGTCGCACAGTCCGTCCTTCGTGGCTCCGTGGGTCCCGGACGCACTACCTTTCGTGGCGCCCATCACGCCGGACGACAGGACGATGCCATGCGCGGCGACCCGGAGATCATCTCGCTGCTCAACGAGCAGCTGACCAGCGAGCTGACCGCGATCAACCAGTACTTCCTGCACGCGAAGATGCAGCAGAACTGGGGTCTGACCAAGCTCGCCGCCTACACCCGCAGCGAGTCCATCGACGAGATGCGGCACGCCGAGCGGATCACCGACCGGATCCTGTTCCTCGAGGGCCTGCCGAACTACCAGCGGCTGTTCCAGCTGCGCATCGGCACGAACGTCCGCGAGATGCTGCAGTCGGACCTGTCCATCGAGCTGGAGGTCGTGCAGCGGCTCCGGCCGGGCATCGCGATGTGCCGCTCCAAGGGCGACATCACCACGGCGAACCTGTTCGAGGAGATCCTCGCCGACGAGGAGCACCACATCGACTACATCGAGACGAACCTCGAGCTCATGGACCGCCTCGGCGAGCAGCTCTACCTCGCCCAGCTGGTCGACCAGCCTCCGACACCCGGCTGATTCCGCGTTCCCCTCGCGAGGAGTACGAAGGTCGCGGGGGTGTCCACCCGCGACACCGAGGGGGACCGTGTCATGACCGAGAACCTCAGCGCCGACAGTGCCGACGACAGGGCCGCGGACCGGGCCGGGCATCGCGCGGAACCCCGGGCGGGCGGTCCCGGGCAGCGCCCGGCCGACGCGGTCCGGGCCTTCGCCGGCGCCGTCTGGTGGATGGTGCTGCTGCGCGGCGTCCTGATCGCGCTGTTCGGGATCATCGCGCTGGTGAGTCCGGGGATCGCCCTGCTGACCCTGGTGTTCCTGTTCGGCTTCTACGCGATCCTCGACGGCGTCGTGGCCGTGGTGATGGGGATCCGCGCCCGGAGGACGGCGGCGCACTGGGTGTGGCCGGTCGTGCAGGGCGTCCTGTCCGTGCTGGCCGGCCTGGTCGCGCTCGTCTGGCCGGGCGTCACGGCGCTGGCGCTGCTGTTCGTCATCGCCTTCTGGGCGATCGTCATGGGCGTCGCGGAGATCGCCGAGGCCTTGACGGCGCGACGGGCGGGGGCGCACGCCTGGGGCTGGACGCTCGTCGCCGGCATCGTGAACATCCTCTTCGGTCTCGCGCTGCTCGTCTGGCCGGCCACGGGGATCCTCGCGCTGATCTGGCTCGTGGGCATCTTCGCGCTGATCGGCGGCGTGATCCTGATCGGGTGGGCCTTCCGCATCCGTGCGATCGCCAAGGGTGCGCCGGGTACCCGCTCCTCGGCGGGCCTGGCGTAGCGCCGGAGCACCCGTCCCGTCCCGAGTCGCGGGGGAGCGGGATCGAAGATATGTTCGAAGCATGACCGATCGCGACACCCTGGACCAGACCACCACCCCGGCGGCGAAGGACCCGGAGGACTGGACGACCGGCGACGAGCCGATCACCGGTCCGCAGCGCTCCTACCTGGAGACGCTGGCTCAGCAGGCCGGCCAGGAGCTGCCGGACCTGGACGGCCTGACCAAGGCCGAGGCCTCGAAGCGCATCGACGAGCTGCAGGCCGCCACGGGCCGCGGGCAGTAACCCGGCCGCAACCCGGCAGCGCCCGGGCCGGCCGGGGCCTCGGCCCGGCTCAGCTCGGCCCGTTCCCGGGCGGGTCGAGCCGGACCCGCACGGTCACGCGGCGGCCGTCCCGGGTGGCGACCGCGTGCCCGGTCCGCTCGCCGCCGTCGAGCTCGAGGGTGATCCGGCCCCCGTCGCCGACGAAGTTGCGCCACCACGTCTTGGCGTCCGGGAACTGGACGCCGACGACGAGCTCGTCGCCGGAGCGCCGGTAGCTCACGGGGGTGCGGAAGGTCCGGCCGGAGCGGCGCCCGACGTAGCTGATCATCACGATGCCGCGGCCCACGACGCGGCCCAGGCACGGCGAGGCCGCCAGTGCCGCGACCCCGGCGTTGACGCAGTGGACGGCCTTACGGGTGAACAGCGGAGCGCGCACGCGATCACCGTAGGCCCGCGGAGCTGAGGTCCTTCCAGGCCGGGGAACGTCGATGCACTTCGGTCGGGACCCGTGGCACGATCACCGGCGTGGCAGGCACCACCTCCGAGGCCCAGCGCCTGCGCGACCTCGCGCGGCTGCGCCGTGTCCGCGACCGGATCGACCGCGAGTACGCGCAGCCCCTGGACGTCGAGGCGCTGGCCCGCGGCGTGCACATGTCCTCGGGGCACCTCAGCCGGGAGTTCCGGCGCGCCTACGGCGAGTCGCCGTACTCCTACCTCATGACCCGGCGCATCGAGCGGGCGATGGCGCTGCTGCGGCGCGGCGACCTCAGTGTGACCGAGGTGTGCTTCGCGGTCGGCTGCTCGTCGCTGGGCACCTTCAGCACCCGCTTCGCCGAGCTCGTCGGGATGCCGCCCAGCGTGTACCGGCGCGAGGCGACGGGCGAGCTGGCGGGCATGTCGCCGTGCGTGGCGCGGCAGGTGAGCAGACCGGTCAGGAATCGAGAAGCACGCAGCCCCGAGCCGCACCTAGCGTGATCGCCATGGACATCACGATCTACCAGGCCTTCCTCCCGCACGACGACCACGAGGCCTCGCTGGCCTTCTACCGCGACACGCTCGGCTTCGAGGTCCGCAACGACGTCGAGTACGAGGGGCTGCACTGGCTGACGGTCGGCCCGAAGGACCAGCCCGGCACCTCCATCGTGCTGCACCCGCCGGCCGCCGACCCCGGGGTCACCGACGAGGAGCGCCGCACCATCGCCGAGATGATGGCGAAGGGCACCTACGCCTCCATCAACTTCGCCACGAAGGACCTCGACGGCACCTTCGAGCGGCTGCAGGCCGGCGACGCGGAGGTCGTGCAGGAGCCGACCGCCCAGCCGTGGGGAGTCCGGGACTGTGCCCTGCGCGACCCCGCGGGCAACATGATCCGCATCTTCGAGGTGCAGTGACCTCGGCGATCGACCGACGGCCACAGGGGGACGACGATGAGCATCACCACGACCTCGGACAGCGACACCGGGTCACTCCCGGCGGCGCTGCACGCCGCCGACAGCCACGACCTGATCCGCGTGCACGGTGCGCGGGAGAACAACCTCAAGGACGTCAGCGTCGAGATCCCGAAGCGCCGGTTGACGGTGTTCACCGGCGTCTCGGGATCGGGCAAGAGCTCGCTGGTGTTCGGCACGATCGCCGCCGAGTCGCAGCGGCTGATCAACGAGACCTACAGCGCGTTCGTGCAGGGCTTCATGCCGACGCTGGGGCGCCCGGACGTCGACGTCCTCGAGGGCCTGACCACCGCGATCATCGTCGACCAGGAGCGCATGGGGGCGAACCCGCGCTCCACGGTCGGCACGGTCACGGACGCGAACGCGATGCTGCGGATCCTGTTCAGCCGGCTCGGCGACCCGCACATCGGCTCCCCCCAGGCCTTCTCCTTCAACGTCGCGTCGATCAGCGGCGCGGGCGCGGTGACCGTCGAGAAGGCCGGCCAGAAGGTGAAGGAGCGTCGCGAGTTCAGCATCACCGGCGGCATGTGCCCGCGCTGCGAGGGCCGGGGCGCCGTCAACGACATCGACCTCACGGCGCTCTACGACGAGACCAAGTCGCTCAACGAGGGCGCCATCACCATCCCGGGCTACAGCATGGAGGGCTGGTACGGCCGCATCTACCGCGGCTGCGGCTTCTTCGACCCGGACAAGCCGATCAACACGTTCAGCAGGCGCGAGCTGCACGACCTGGTCTACAAGGAGCCCACGAAGATCAAGGTCGAGGGCATCAACCTGACCTACGCGGGGCTGGTCCCGCAGATCCAGAAGTCGTACCTGTCCAAGGACATCGACGCGCTGCAGCCGCACATCCGTGCCTTCGTCGAACGTGCGGCCACGTTCAGCACCTGCCCGGAGTGCGACGGCACCCGGCTCACCGAGGCGGCCCGGTCGTCGAAGATCAAGGGCATCAGCATCGCCGACGCCTGCGCGATGCAGATCAGCGACCTGGCCACCTGGGTGCGCAGGCTCGACGAGCCGTCCGCGGCGCCGCTGCTGGCGTCACTGGGGGAGACCCTCGACTCCTTCGTCGAGATCGGGCTGGGCTACCTGTCGCTCGACCGGCCGTCCGGCACGCTGTCGGGCGGCGAGGCGCAGCGCACCAAGATGATCCGCCACCTGGGCTCCTCGCTCACGGACGTCACCTACGTCTTCGACGAGCCCACGATCGGCCTGCACCCGCACGACATCCAGCGGATGAACGACCTGCTCCGGGCGCTGCGGGACAAGGGCAACACCGTGCTCGTCGTGGAGCACAAGCCGGAGGCGATCGCGATCGCCGACCACGTCGTCGACCTCGGACCGCACGCCGGCTCAGGGGGCGGCGAGGTGGTGTTCGAGGGCACCGTGGAGGAGCTGCGGGCCAGCGGCACCCTCACCGGGCGGCACCTGGACGACCGGGCGTCGCTGAAGCCGGCGGTCCGCACCCCGGCGGGGGCGCTCGAGGTGCGCGGGGCGGACACGCACAACCTGCAGGCGGTCGACGTCGACATCCCGCTCGGGGTGCTGTGCGTGATCACCGGGGTGGCGGGCTCGGGCAAGAGCTCGCTCATCCACGGCTCCGTCGCCGGGAGGGACGGCGTGGTGGCGATCGACCAGGGGGCGATCCGCGGCTCGCGGCGGAGCAACCCGGCGACCTACACCGGGCTGCTCGACCCGATCCGCAAGGCGTTCGCGAAGGCCAACGGCGTGAAGCCGGCACTGTTCAGCGCCAACTCCGAGGGCGCCTGCCCGACCTGCAACGGCGCCGGCGTGATCTACACCGACCTGGCGATGATGGCGGGCGTCGCCACCACCTGCGAGCTGTGCGAGGGCAAGCGGTTCGACGCCGCCGTGCTCGAGTACCACCTCGGCGGCAAGGACATCAGCGAGGTGCTCGCGATGCCGGTGTCCGAGGCCGTGGAGTTCTTCGGCGCGGGCGAGGCGCGCACCCCGGCCGCGCACAAGATCCTCGAGCGGCTCGCCGCGGTGGGGCTCGGCTACCTGACGATCGGGCAGCCGCTCACCACGCTGTCCGGCGGCGAGCGGCAGCGGCTCAAGCTGGCCACGCACATGGGGGAGAAGGGCGGCGTGTACGTCCTCGACGAGCCGACGACCGGTCTGCACCTCGCGGACGTCGAGCAGCTGCTCGGCCTGCTCGACCACTTGGTCGACTCCGGCAAGTCGGTGATCGTGATCGAGCACCACCAGGCGGTCATGGCGCACGCGGACTGGATCATCGACCTCGGACCGGGGGCCGGCCACGACGGCGGCCGGGTCGTCTTCGAGGGCACGCCGGCCGACCTCGTGGCGAGCCGGTCGACCCTGACGGGCGAGCACCTCGCCGCCTACGTGGACGCCTGAGTCGCCCGCGGGCAGGGCGCCCGGTCGCCCTGGCCGGGTCGGCGGCGTCTCTCCGCGGGGGAGGGGAGGGACGCGCCCGTCCTCCCCGGCGGGCACTTGACAGGGTCGACGGGGGCGGCGCACGGTCACGGCGAGGGAGCGACCAGGAGACCGATCGTGATGGTGCAGTCCCGGTGACCGGGTCTCGTGGCGCCGACGGGGTGGGCACGGGCGCGGACCGCGACCTCCTGCTGGCCACGAAGCTCCACGTGCCCTCCCTGCGGGACGGGTTCGTCGCCCGGCCCCGGCTCTCCGCCTGGCTGACCGCCGCGGTGCGCCGGGAGCTGGTGGTGGTCGCCGCCCCGGCCGGGTTCGGCAAGTCGAGCGCGATGGCCGAGTGGGCCGTCGGGGCCGGGACGCCGGTCGCGTGGCTGTCCCTGGACGAGGCCGACAACGACCCGGTCCGCTTCTGGCGCCACGTCGCGGCCGCACTGGACGTCGCGCGGCCCGGCCTCGCCGCGGCCGTCGTCGCGCGGTCCGGCGGGCTGTCCACGCCCTCGTACCACGCGGCCGTGGCGGCGCTGGTCAACGAGCTCGCCGAGAGCGCCGAGACGGTGGTGCTGGTGCTCGACGACTACCACGTCGTCGACTCGGCACCGGTGCACGCCTCGCTGACCTACCTGCTCGAGCACCTCCCGCCCGCGCTGCGGCTGGTGGTGGCCGGCCGGGCCGACCCGCCGCTGCCGCTGGCCCGCATGCGGGCGCGCGGCCGGCTGGCCGAGCTGCGCGCCGAGGACCTGCGGTTCACCGAGGCGGAGTCGGCCGCGCTGCTCGGCGCCGCCACCGCCCGGTCGTTGCCGCAGGAGGCCACCGCGGCCCTCGCGGCCCGGACCGAGGGCTGGGCGGCCGGGCTCCAGCTCGCCGCGCTGTCGCTGTCCGGCCGTGCGGACGTCGAGCTCTTCGTCACCGAGTTCTCCGGCAGCAACCGCTTCGTCCTCGACTACCTGACCGAGGAGGTGCTCGACGGCCAGCCGGGCGCGGTGCGGCAGTTCCTGCTGGAGACCTCCGTGCTGGAACGGCTGTCGGGGCCGCTGTGCGACGCGGTCCGCGGACGCGACGACAGCCAGCAGCTGCTCGAGCAGGTCGAGCAGGCCAACCTGTTCCTTCACCCGCTCGACGACTCCCGCCGGTGGTGGCGCTACCACCACCTGTTCGCCGACCTGCTGCGCGCTCGGCTGGCCCGCGAGCAGCCGGACCGCGTCGCGGAGCTGCACCGCGCGGCCGGCGACTGGTACGCCCGTCACCGGCTCGCCGACCAGGCCGTGCACCACCTGCTCGCGATCGGCGACCACGAGCGGGCCGCGGACATCGTCGGCGAGCACGCGCAGACGAGGCTCCGCCGGCGCGAGGCGGCGACCCTGTACCGGTGGTTCGCGGCGCTGCCCGACGAGCTGCTGCGTGCGCGCCCTCAGCTGCGCGCGACGAAGGCGCTCGCGGCGCTGGTCAGTGGGCACGTCGAGGAGGTCGAACCGGTGCTCGCCGGCGTCGGGCGCGGACAGGACACCGGGCCGGGCGAGCCCGGGCTGGGACCCGTGCCCGCGGTCGTCGCGCTGGTGCGGGCCGAGCTCGCCCTGCGGACCGGCAGCGGCGCGGCAGCGGTCCGACACGCCCGTGACGGCCTCGCCCTGGTCGGCCGCACCGACGGCTACCTCGACTACTTCCTGCGGTACGACCTCGCGGCGGGCCTCGTGCTCGAGGGTGCGGTCGACGCCGCCGAGCCGCTGCTCCACGAGCTCGCCGCCCATCCGTGGGCCGTGGGCGCCGATCCGTTCTTCGCCGCCCGCACGCTGTCCCTGACCGGCTGGATGCGGACGGTCCAGGGCCGCCTCGACGACGCCGTCCGGATCTACCGCACCACCCTCGACACCTGGGGCCGGCCGGCCGACCGCACACACCTGCCGGACGCCGGCGTCGCCCACGCGCGCCTGGCCCACATCTCGTACCTGCGCGACGAGCTCGACGCGGCGGCCGAGCACGCGGAGACCGCCGTCGACCTGTGCCGCCGGCTCGGCCTGCCCCGCTGGCAGGTCACCGCGCTGGTCACGGCCGCGCGCGTCCGGCACGCCCGCGGTGACCACGAGGGGGCGACCGAGGCCCTGGACGAGGCAGGACGGCTCGCGGCCGGGTCCGGTGTCGCCGCGCCGATCGCGACGTCGGTGGGGGTGGAGCGAGCCCGGATCGCCCTCGCCCGCGGACGGATCGGCGAGGTCGAGGACTGGGTGCGGACCCGGTGCCCGACCCCGGACGACGAACCGCACCACTCGCGCGAGGCGGAGTACCTCCTCCTGGCCCGCCTCCTCGTCGGCCGGGACCCACGGCAGGCCGCCCGGCTGCTCGCACGGTGGTACGACCTGGCCGCGGCCCAGCACCGCACGGGCAGCATCATCGAGGTGCGCGTCCTCCAGGCCCTGACCCGCGCGGAACTCGACGATCCCTCCGGCGCCGCGCCGCTCCTGGTCGAGGCGCTCGCCCTCGCCGCGGAGCATCGCCACCTGCGGGTGTTCGTCGACGAGGGCGCAGCCCTGGCCGCCCTGCTGCGCGACCTGCTCGTCGGCCGGCGTCTGGAACGGCTCGAGGGCGGCCGGGCCGTGCCACGGGCCTTCCTGTCCACCCTGAGCGCGGCGTTCGACCGGAGCGGTGATCCGCTGCTCCCCACCGCCCGTCGGGGCGCGGTCGCCGTTCCCGGTCTGGTCGAGCCGCTCACCGCCCGGGAGACCGAGATCCTGACCCTGCTGGCCGACGGCCGGCCGAACCGCGCCATCGCCGAGGACCTGGTCATCTCCGTGGACACCGTCAAACGCCATGTGACGCACGTGCTCGACAAGCTCGCGGCCACCAACCGCACGGAGGCGGTCGCCCGGGCACGCCTGCTCGGGCTGCTGTCCTGATCCCGCCGGTCCCGACCCCGCCCGGGCGGGCGGCGGTGGTGGCCCGAGTTACCACCTCGCGTCCCACCTTCGCGTGATCCCGGCGGCGGCCCGGGTGCCTACCGTCGGCGGGGAACGGAAGGAGGTGGGCGATGCCCACACCAGGCATCCCGACCGTCGCCCCACCGAGCGCTCCGACATGGATCCGGCGCCGCCCACGGGTCACCGCGGCCCCGGTCGGGGCCGGGCTCGCCCTGCCGTGCCAGCGCGCGAACCCCGACCTGTGGTTCGCCGTCTCGCCCGTCGACCTGGAACGGGCGAAGGTGCTGTGCCGGCCGTGCCCGGTCCGGACCGAGTGTCTGGCCGCGGCGTTGCGCCGGGCGGAGCCGTGGGGGGTCTGGGGCGGCGAGATCATCGACCGCGGCACGGTGATCGCCCGCAAACGGGCCCCCGGACGTCCGCCGCGCTCCGCCCTGGCGAACTCCGGATGAGCGGCGCCGCCCGGCAGCCGGTGTACTACGAGATCCGGATCGGCGCCGTGCTGGACGAGGACTGGTCGGAGTGGCTCGGCGGTCTCGAGGCCACGGCGGGCCCGGCGGGACAGACCGTGCTCACCGGTCCGCTCGCCGACCAGGCCGCGCTGCACGGCGCGCTGGCGAGGATCCGCGACCTCGGTGTGCCGCTGGTGTCGGTGCGGCAGCTGGAGCCCCCGCCGACGGGCTAGATGTCCCATCGACGTCGCCGCAGGCGCTATAACCGGCTGTGTCGTCCCGGACCGCGCGGCCCGACGTCGAGGAGGACGAGATGACGAGCAAGCTCAGCCTGGATGCCGTCGCGCGCGAGCAGCTGCAGCGCGCGGGCGCGGGACCCAGCGGCCGCAGCGCCCGGACCGTGTACGGCGGGCACGAGCACCTCCTGCGCCAGACGGTGATCGCGCTCGTCACCGGGACGGAGCTCGCCGAGCACGAGAACCCCGGCGAGGCGACGGTCCACGTCCTGCACGGCCGCGTGCGGCTCCGGGCCGGCGACACGAGCTGGGAGGGGCGTCGCGGCGATCTGATCGTCGTGCCCGACGCCCGCCACACGCTCGAGGCGCTCGAGGACAGTTCCGTCCTGCTCACGGTCGCCAAGCACCGCCCGTCGTGAGCCTGCCCGGCAGCGACTCGTCGCCGGTGGTGCCGCGCCGTCACGGCGCCGGCGGTGGACCGGACCCGATCTGCATGCCGGACCGCCGGCGGTGCACGGTGAGGTAGGACAGGCCCCCGGCGCCGGCGACGAGCCGGCGCGTGGATCCCCGCGGCAGCCACACCAGGTTCCCGGCGGTGAGCGTCACCGCGTCCCCGGCGGACTCCACCCGTCCGGTCCCGGCCACGACGACCAGCAGGACGTCGAGGTCGGGCTCGGTGTGGGTGTCGATCGTCCGGCCGGGGGAGAGGTGGAGGACGTTGGCGTCCAGCTGCCGGCCCGGCTCGGTCAGCCGCCAGACGACGCCGTCCGGAACGGAGGTGTCGTCGCTGATCAGGGGCTGCACGTCGTGCAGCACGCGCACCGCGTCGGACATGTCTCGCTCACCCGTCCTGTGGGGCTCGGGCGATGCGGAGGCACCATCGCGTCGGGCCGACTCGAGGTGGGCCGAGGGTATCGGCCGGGTCGCTGAGGTGCGCCGACGCCTTCGTCGCGCAGCTCGTGCCCGAGGCGCTGGGTTGCTCGACGTGCCGACCGGTCCGCTCGTCACCGCCGTTCGGACACCACGACCTCGCCCTGCCGCGCCGCGGCGCGGCGATCCGAGCGGTGCCGTCGAGTCGTGTGGGACGCTCGCCCGGTGGAGGTCGGTCTGCACGCCCTGGGGATCGGGGCCGGCGCCCAGCGGGCGGTCATCGACGCGGTGGCGGTCGCCGCGGAGTCCTGCGGCTTCGCCACGCTGTGGTCCGGCGAGCACGTCGTCATGGTGGAGAGCGGTTCGTCGCGCTACCCGTACTCGGCCGACGGCCGCATCGCCGTACCGGCGGCGGCCGACTGGATCGACCCGATGGTCGGCCTGAGCTTCGTCGCCGCGGCCACCTCGACGATCGGCATCGCGACGGGGGTGCTGCTGCTGCCGGAACACAATCCGGTGGTCGTGGCCAAGCAGGCGGCGACCCTCGACTCGCTGTCCGGCGGCCGGCTCACCCTGGGCGTGGGCGTCGGCTGGTCGCGCGAGGAGTTCGATGCGCTCGGGGTGCCGTTCGCGCGCCGGGCGGCACGCACCGAGGAGTACGTCGCCGCGATGCGCACCGTGTGGCGCGAGGACGTCGCCTCGTTCGCGGGCGAGTTCGTCCGCTTCGACTCGGTGCGGGTCAATCCCAAGCCGGTCCGGGCCAGGACCATCCCGATCGTGTTCGGCGGCAACAGTGACGCGGCGCTGCGCCGCGTGGCGGCGAGGGGCGACGGTTGGTACGGGTTCAACCTCGACGGCGTCGCCGACGTCGCCGACCGGGTCGAGTTCGTGCGGGCGCGGTGCCGGGAGTCGGGGCGCGACCCCGCCGGGCTGTGGCTCGCCGTCGCCCTGCGCAGTCCGCAGGTCGACGACGTCGCGAGACTCGCCGATCTCGGTGTGGACGAGTTGGTGGTCGTCGAGGCTCCGCCCGCCGATCCGCGGCTCGCCGGCACGTGGGTGTCGGATCTGGCCGACCGCTGGCTCTCTGCCGCCGACCGGCCCTCTTCCCGGTAGAGCGACCTGATCCAGCGGATCGTGACGGGGCTCGGACCCGGGGAGATCCCGTCGTGAAGCGCGTCAGTAGCCAGTCGGAGGGACCTCACGGTTGGACCCGGCCGGCCTCCTCCGCGCCGCCGTCCTGACCCACCCGGAGGACGACGCCGCTGCTCGGGCGGGTGGGAACCCGGGACAGGTCGTACCTGAGATCCTGGGGCGGCAGCTCCAGGGGCCTGCGGGCCAACACCCGTGCGGCCACCGCGATCATCGTGAGCACGACGCCCTCGCCGGGGCAGCGGTGCCCCGTGGAGACGTCCCCGCCGCCCTGGGGCACGAGCGCGTCCGGGTCCACCTCGCCGGTGAGGAACCGCTCCGGGTCGAACCGGTCCGGCCGGGTCCAGTGCGCCGGGTCGTGATCGGTGCCGTGGACGTCGAGCAGGACCAGCCCGCCACGCCGGATCGGCAGCCCGAGCACCGTCTGCCTCGTCCGCGCCCGCGCCGTGAGAACCGGCACGAAGGGGTAGTAGCGCCGGACCTCCTGCGCGAAGGCCCCCAGCGCGGCCTCGTCGCCGGAGGCGATCCGCCGCCGCCACTCGGGGTACTCGTGCAGGGCCAGGCCTGCAAAGGCGATGAACCAGGCGGTCGCGACCGTCGGACGGACCACGTTGAGCAGCGTGGTCGCGGCCTCCCGCTCGGGCAGCAGCGTGCCCTTCTCGTCCCGGGCACAGGCCGCCGCGTACAACGCGCTGCTCCCGGGCGCGGACACGGTGCCCGCACGGACCCCACGCACGAGCCGCCGGGCCCAGCGGCCGAGCGGGACGCGCGCCGCCACCGCGCGGGCGTACGGCCGTCCCGGTGTGGCGAAGCCGTCGAGGACGGTGGCGAGCTGGCGCGCCCGCAGCGGCAGCTCGCCCTCGGCAAGCGGGACGCCCGCCCACGGCAGCACCGCCTCGGCGAGCACCCGCACCGCCTCGTCGAACAGGACGACCGGCGCACCGCCGGCGGCGCCGTCGAGGGCCTCCTCCCACAGCCGCTCCGCCCGCCGGCCCAGCTCCGCGGTCGTCTCGGCGGTGATCACGTCGAGGTAGAGAGCCTTGCGCAGCCGGTGCTCGGTGTCGTCGAGGCCGTGGACGGTGCGGGGCCCGAAGAGCAGGAGCTTGATCGGTGGTGGGAAGGAGCCACGCCGGCGCAGGCGCGGATCGTAGAAGCGCCGGACGCCCTCGGCCCCGCCGACGAGGACGGCCGAGCGCCCCAGGACCCGGGTCCGGACGCCCGTCCGGCCCCCGCGCACCCGCGCGCCCCAGGGATAGCCGGTGCGGACGAGCTCGATCGTGCGGTCTGCTCGCATGACCGCCCGTACCCGAGGGGATCGGCGGTACACGTCGGACGACGCGTCCGTTCCCGCCGCGTCGTCCGCTCCGGCAACCGCGGCTCCGACCTCGCGCGGGTCGTCCGACGACAGGTCCACTCACGCCCGGGACCCGGCGGGTCTTCATGTGCCGGGTCTCGGGGCACCTGGGTGGCTCGAGCAGCACCCTCTGAACCGACCGGCGCCGAGCGTGACGGTTTCGGGTCAGAGCAGGTCGAAGTACTCGCGGTGCTCCCAGTCGGTCACGGTGGCTTCGAACCGTGCGATCTCCGCGCGTTTGAGGGCCACGTGGTGCGCGGTCAGCGCTTCCCCCATGGCCGCGGTGAGCACGGTGTCGGCCTCGAGCGCGGTGAGCGCTTCGCCGAGCGAGCCCGGCAGCCGGGGCGCGTCGGTGGCCAGCGGAATGTCGGCGGGTGGGCCGGGATCGAGCGCGTGGTCGATGCCGTCGAGTCCGGCGTGCAGCTGCGAGGCCAGGTAGAGGTAGGGGTTGGCGGCGGGCTCGCCGATCCGGTTCTCGATGTGGGTCGTCCCGGCCTCGGCGTCGCCGACGACCCGGACCAGCGCCGAGCGGTCGTCGCGTGCCCAGACCACGCGGTCGGGAGCCATCGGGGCGCCGAGGAACCGCTTGTAGCCGTTGATGGTCGGGGCCGCGAAGGCGCAGGCCGCGCGGGCGTGCGTGAGCTGCCCTGCGACGAACTGCCGCCCGGTCTTCGACAGCAGCGCAGCGGGGTCGTCGGGGACGAAGGCGTTGCCGCCGGAGTCGCGCAGGGACTGGTGCAGGTGCCAGCCCGACGAGCACGTCGCCGGCAGCTGCGGACGGCACATGAACGTCACGTGGTAGCCGTGGCGTCGTCCGACCTGCCGGAGCGTGCTGCGCAGGAGCACCATGGTGTCGGCGGCCGCCATCCCGGCCACCGCCGGGAGAGTCACCTCCAGCTGACTCGGTCCGAACTCCACCTCCGCACTGTGCAGAGTGATTCCCACCCTGGCCAGGTGGTCGCGGAACAGTGCGAGGACCGGCTCCCAACGGTCACCGGCGTCCTCGGACAGCAGCTGGTAGCCGCCGGTGAGTGGAAGAACCGCGGGTGGATCGGGCGGCTGGCCCGGCACGACGTGGTCGGGGTCGGCGAGGCGGAACACGTGGAACTCCACCTCCAGCCCGGTCACCACCTCGAACCCCCGCGTGGCGGCAGCGGCCACGGCGCGCCGCAGCGCCGTGCGGGAGCAGAACGGCACCGGCGCACCGGACGGGAAGACCAGGTCGCAGAGCATCCAGCCGGTGGGCCCGGCCCAGTCCAGCACGCGGAACGTGGAGGGGTCCGGGATCATCAGCATGTCGCCCGCACCCGCCATCTCGGCCAGGCCGACACCGCCACCGGGCGAGAACGTCGGGAACACCGTGCGCCCCGAGGTGTCCTTGGACAGGAGCGTCGTCACCGTGGCGATGCCGTCGCGGAACGCTCCGGACAGCGCACCCGCGTCCACCGTCTTGCCGCGCAGCAGACCGTGCGGGTCGGGGAAGGACAGCCGGATCGTGTCGATGGCGTCGCGCTCCACGCGCGAGAGCACGTCGGCGGCGTCAGGGTTCATCGGTCTCCACCTCGCCCACTCCTCCGGCCGGGCCGGTCGGTAGTGCCGCCGTCAGGTCCTTCGCCCAGGGGCTCGCCGCGCGCTGTGCGGCGATCGCCTCGCCCCAGACCTGCTGCCATTCCTCGGTGGGGCCGATCGCGTCCAGCGGGATCGGCCCGCGGCTGTCGACATCACCGGTGTCGCGGAGCAGGATCTCCGGCGACCCGCCCTCGGCCACGGCGGCGATCGCCTCGAGCAGCATGCGTCGGTAGGTGATGATCGCGCGGTCGGAGCGGGCGAGCCGCTCGCGCGTGCGGTCGTGGATGCGGCCCTGCCCCTCCACGGCCATCTGGTCGTGCACGTTGATGTCCGGGCCGAGGCCGGTATAGGTGAGCATCCGCTGCTCGCGCGGGTCGAAGCCGTATCCGTTGGCCCGGTTCCGTACCGGCTTGTAGTCGGGCAGCGTCACCGCCTCGACACGCTGGCGGCGCATCGTCGCCCGGTCGACGGGCTCGTCGAGGCTGGTGAACATCGCGTACCAGTAGCAGGAGACGTCGTCGATCGGCACGTGCCACTGCGTGATCGACATGGTGGGGCTGAGCGGAATCGTGATCCCGTGGGGGAAGACCTGGTGGGTGATCCGGACGTGCGCGGCGCTGCCGTCCTGTCCCACCCCGTCGAGCACGCGCAGCGCGACGATCCGCTGCCCGTAGTCGGTCCGAGAATTGATGATCTCCGGCCGGCCGTACTCGCGGAGGATCTTGGTCATCGGCATGTCGGACCCCAGCGACACCCCGCGGAACTGCAGGCCGTAGCTCGCCTCGACATCATCGTCGGTCTCGAAGCGGTGCAGATAGGACGCGTGTACCGGGTCGATACCCACCTCGAGGGCCTGCAACCAGTTGCAGTCCAGGTAGCCCTTGAACGCGAACGTGTAGGCGTCCGGAGCCGCGAAGCAGTCCAGGGACGGCAACTCGGGCGGGGTGCCGGGACCGAGATAGCCCCACAGGATCCCGTTGCGCTCGCGCACCGGGTAGGCGCCGATACGGACCTTCGACGCGAACGGGCTGCCCACCGGCTCGGCGGGCACCTCCAGGCACCTTCCGTCAGGGGCGAAGAGCCAACCATGGAAGTGACAGCGCACGCCGCCGTCCTCCAGCCGGCCGTAGGCGAGATCGGCGGCGCGGTGCGCACAGGCGCGCTGCAGGAGGCCGAGCGTGTGGTCGGGGTTGCGGAAGACGACCAGGTCCTCGCCGAGCAGACGAGAGGCGACGAGCGGCCGCTCGGGGGCCAGCTCCTCGCTGAGCGCGACCGGCTGCCAGTACCGGCGCATCAGCGCCCCACACCGTGTGCCCGGCCCGGTGCGCGTCATGGTGACGTCGTCTTCGGCCTGCATCGGCCGCTCCCGTTCGATTAACGAACGACGGTTCGCCTATGTAGTAGAGTAAGGCCAGGGGAGGGAGGGCGCAATGGCGCGGTTGGGTCTGGACGACGCCCAGGTACGTCGCGACCGGCAGCTGGACGGCATCGCTCCCGCGGACTTCTCCGAGGCTCTTGCCCGGGGGGTTGCGGTGCTCCGCGCGTTCGGTGAGGGGGAGCGGCTCACTCTGGCCGACCTGGCACGGCGTCTGGGCCTGCCGCGCGCGACCGTCCGACGGGCCGTCGTCACCCTCGTGCACCTCGGCTATGTCGCCGCGGAAGGCCGCACCTTCGCCCTCACGCCGCGAGTGCTGGAGCTGGCCGCGACGTTCCTGCGTGCGAACCCGGTCAGCACCATCCTGCAGCCCGCCTGCGAGCGAGTCGCGGCCGAACTCGGCGAGGCGTGCGCGGCGGCCGTGCTCGACGGCGGGGATGCGGTCATGATTGCGCGGGCCGTTCCGCACCAGCTCCTGGCGGTCGGGCACGGAGTGGGCTACCGAGTGCCCGCGCTGCACTCCGCGTTGGGCCGGGTGCTGCTCGCGAACCTGCCCGAGTCCGCGCTCGACGCACGGCTGGCCGCTGTCCCCGAGCCCGAGCGGATCCGCGCCGCGGTGGCGAGCGCCGGCGCTCGAGGATGGGCCTACGTCGCGCATGAGGTCGAGCCCGGCTTTCACTCCGTGGCCGTCCCGGTGCGCCGTTGGGACGGCTCGGTCATCGCGGCGCTCAACATCGGCTGCGGAGTGAGCAGGCGCGACCGCGAGAGCATGCTCGGCGAGGTGCTCGACCGATTGCGTTCCACGACCGACGAGTTGCGCGAGCAACTCATCTGAGCGCAGACCACGCCTCTCCCGGCACGAATTCAGCCTCAGGATTCGGACACGGCAAGCCAGCGGGGCTGCAGCGAGGCCCGTCCCGAAGACGGACGAGTACGTTGCACGGCTCCCTTCGTCTAAGCCGATAATCTACGTTATGACAGTTCTGCCGTAGACGTGGTATTCGCATCAGACGCAAGGACCAGTGCCCCGTCACCTCGCGGCCGGCTACATGAGCTCAGCGAGTAGTGCTGCTGCCCTGGCCGCTCCATCGGTCTCAACCGGCCGGTAGTCGACGGGCCGGTCGATCTCCTGCGCGATCGCTTCCGCGAGCAGGTCCGGACTGGTGACCGCATAGTCCATGCGCCGCCCGGCCCCGTACTGGGCGAGCCGTTGCGGCACGTGGATCTGCTGCTCGAAATGATGTGTGAGAGGGAAGTACAGGAAGGGCCGCCGGGCCGCCACCAGCTCCATCGTGGTGGTTAGCCCGCCCTGCACGACGGCCAGGTCACATGCGGCGAGGTGCCGGTGCAGTTCGGGCACGAACCCGTGCACCTCGACGCCGTCCGGGGCGGGCACCGACGCCGGGTCGATTCGGGGGCCGGCCACCGCGACCATACGCAGGCCGGGCACGTGCTTCTCCGCCAGCGGGAACGCCTGGGTGGCCCGCCGCAGCAGGGCCCCTCCGGCCCCGGTGCCGCCCACTGTCACGACGCAGACACGCTCGTGCGGGCGATAGCCCAGCTCCGCGCGCAGCGCCTCGCGGTTCTGTGGTGGCGCGGCCTTGGTGACGTAGCCGGCGAACGCGTACCGCTCGAGCCCCCACTCGCGGACTGTGGGTAGCCCGGGACCGAGTGGGCTGTCCACCAGGTCGGCCGGGTTGCCGACGAAGATTGACCGGTCGCGAAGCCGTGAATAGCGCGTCATCCGTTCCACGCGTTCCCCGTTGACGTCAGCAGTGAGCGCCCGCTCGGCGGCGCCGCCGTCGGTGATCGGAAGCATCCCGACGAAATCGGTTAGCCACGCGTAGGCGGCGCACTTCAGCTCGGGGTTGTCGAACAGGAAGTGGTCGATGTCCCACCCCTCGTCGACGGCCCACAGATCGTAGGACTCCGCGGAGACCAGGTCGTGGAAGACATGGAAGTTCGCCACCATGATCTCGTCCATCCGGCGTAGCGCCTGGAACGCGTGCAGGTCGTGCTCGCCGGCCTCGGACTCGAAGTGGCCGCTCTCGCTGGCTAGCCACTTCGACGCGGGGTGTACGCGTTCGGCCCGGTCCCGCAGCACGCGCGTGGCCGGCTCCTGGGTCAGCCAGTCGATCTCCACGTCCGGTCGTTGGCGACGCAGTTCGTCGGCGATCGCGAGGTCACGTCCGACGTGCCCGAGGCCGATCGGGGATGACACGAAGAGCGCCCGCCGGGCGCGGCTGCGCGCTCGGGTCCACGCGATCGGGGCGTTGGCCCGGCCCGCCGCGACCCGCTCGACGAACCGACTGATCACCAGATTCGTCCGGATCGGGTCCCGCATTGGGGGCGCGTGCCCCCCGCCTCGGACGGTGACGAGCTCACCCTGGGTCCACCGGGCCAGAGCGACGCCGGTGGCATAGGGGACGATCGCGTCCTGGTCGCCGTGGATCACAAGCACCGGGCAGCGGACCTGCCGGCAGGTCGCCTCGGCCTCGTCGGCGGTGGGCGACTGGGCTCCCCCGGCCGCCGGCGCGGTCAGCGCGAGGGTCTCGGCGTCAGTGGCCAGGCCCCACTCGACGCCGTCCTCCCACTGCTTGGTCGAGTGGGGCTCGGTGAACGCTGCCGACATGAAGAACTCGACGAAGCCGCGGTAGTCCTGGCGCCAGTAGTGGATGTTCAGCTTCTCGGCACCTTCATAGTGGTCCCGGACGTCCTCGAACCCGTCGGGCAGCGCCCAGGGCAGCGCGGCGCCGATTGCAATCACCCCGGCTGCCCGGTCCGGGTACCAGGCGGCGAGTTGCAGGGCGTGCCGCCCGCCGAGCGACAGGCCGCCCACGACCGCGCGCCGGGCCCCGATGGCGTCCATCACCGCGATCGCGTCGGCGACGTACTGACGGTCGGCGTAGGCGTCAGGGGCCCGCGGCCGGTCGGCGCGGCCGTTCCCCCGGCCTTCGACGGTGACCACCCGGTACCGGCGCGCCAGGTACGGCACCTGCGCCTTCCACTGACGGGCGTGCACGATCGCCCAAGAGGTCAGCAGCACGATCGTCGGCTCCCCATTGCCGAATACCTCGTATCCCACCGTCACTCCGTCCCGCTCTACGTGCCCGACGACATCCGGTTCGCGTGCTCGCATCCTCCGGCTCCCTTCACGCCAGCTCCCGCGCCGTGGCGCGTTGTCGCGGTCATCGCCGATCTCGTGAAGACCCTGAAGGAGCCCGCTACCGAGGGGCCGCCCGACGGCCGCCTTGGACGCCCGACGGCCGCCTTGGACCACGACTCCTGGTCAGAAGCCCGACGCAGACCGGGCACCGACCTCTGTCTGTTCGTGCTCAGGATCCGATCCCTGACCGTTGCACCCGCTAGGGTCTTCCGCCTGCATGCCGCGGTCCTCGCGCATGGACGCCTTCGTGGGACGTCAACGGCTCTCGGCCGGCACGCCGGACGCGGGATCGGCCTCGGACGTCAGCTTCCGAATGACGGGCCTCTCGGCCTGCGCCGCAGACACCGCCGGACCGTGTCCTCATTGATGCCTCGGCTCAGGCCCTCGTTGTGCCGGAGGGCTCGGTGGTCATCGAAGTTGTGACGGCAACCGGGCTGGTGAAGATGTCGAGCACAGGGCAGTGCCCGTTCACGGCGGCGCGCAGCTGCTCGTACCGCTCGGCCGGCTCCGGCCCGCTGACCCGCACCCGCACGTCGACCTCGCCGAAGCCCGCGCGCACCCCGTCCTTGAGGCCGAACACCCCGTGCACGTCGAGGTCGCCCGTGACCTCGACGTGCAGCCGGTCGATGCGGATCCCGAGCTTCTCTGACCAGAACCGATAGGTGATGGCCTGACACGACCCCAGGGCGGCCAGGGAGAACTCGACCGGGTTTGGCGCGAGGCTCGTGCCACCGAGCGCCTCCGGCTCGTCGATCTTGACGACGTGCTTGCCGATGTGCACGTCGACCTCGGTGACACCGACGAGGTCGCTGTCCGCCGCGAAGGTCACCGCCGCCGCCTTCGGGTCCCGCGCCACCGCCTCAGCGGTGGCGTCGAGAACGGTCCTCAGGTCGCTCGTGGTGGTCATGGCGCTCCTCCTAGCCGCTCGGGCATTGCCAGCCGAGGCTCGTCGACGGTGTTGCACGGCTGTTGGGTGGAGCGCTCAACGGTGCGGCTCGGCGCTGTCCGGCGTGCTTGTGGTGGTACACCGCTCCCTACTGTTCAATGTTCCGGTGGAGACCGACGGACCTGGTCCGGCGGCCACGGGTCCGCAGCCCAACGGTCGTGCGGTACGCGTCGACGTGCTCGGACCGGTCCGGGTGATCGTGGACGGGCACAGCATCGACCTCGGTTCCCCCAAGCAACGGCTCGTCCTGGCTGTGCTGGTCTCCGCCGCGGGCCGGCCGGTCCCCGTGGAGCGGGTGATCGATCTGGTCTGGCCGGACGACCCGCCGTCCCGCGCTCGGCACAGTGTGCAGCAGTACATGTCGCGGCTGCGGGCCGCCGTCGAACCGGACCGACCGGCCGGGCGGAAACCGGCGGTGTTGCGCTGCGAGGCCGGCGGCTACTTGCTGGATCTTGCTCCCGAGCTCATCGACGTGCACCGCTTCATACGCGACGAAGCTGCCGGGCGCGCCGCGCTGCAGGCCGGGGACCCGAGGGCCGCGGTCGACCGCTGGCGGGACGCCTTGGCCCATTGGCGGGGACCAGCCTTCGCCGACCTGAGGGGCGAGCCGTTCGCAGACGCCGAAGCGGTCCGGCTCGAGGAGCGCCGGCTGTTCACGATCGAGAACCGGATCGCGGCCGAGATCGACCTCGGCCAGGGCGCCGACCTCGTGTCCGAGCTGCACGACCTGGTGCGGTCACATCCGCTGCGCGAGGCGTTCTGGAACCAGCTCATGGTGTGTCTGTACCGGGCCGGACGGCGGGCCGACGCCCTGCGCGCCTACCAGCGGGTTCGTCGGCTCCTCGCCGACGAGCTCGGTCTTGACCCCGGACCCGGCCTGCAGGAGCTCGAAGCCGCGATCCTGGCCGGCGACCTCGCCATGCCTGGCACTGCCGTGAGGTCGACCTCGGCACCCGTGTCGGCACCGCCGGCGGTGGCCGACCGGGAGGACGAGCAGGAGGACGAGCGGTACCTGGCCCCCGGCGAGCGACGGACGACCGTGGTGGTGGCGGTGGCGCTGACCGGCCTGGAGCCTCTCCGATCGGCGACCGACGACCGGACCGTCGCGCTCCTGGTCGAGGAGGCACGTCGACGCGTTAGCCTCGCGATGGCCGAGTTCACAGGCTCCGTCCATCACTCCACCGGGGCCGCCGTGCTCGGACTCTTCGGCGTTCCCGCAGCAGAGAACGACGCGGCGCGGGCCGTCAGGTGTGCGCTGCGATGCGCGGCAGACCTGGGCGCGCTCACCGCGGACGTGGCCGTGAGCTGGTCGGTCGCCCCCCCGTGCGCCCGAATCGCAGTGTGCAGCGCGCAGGTCGAGGGGGGACGGACGCTTCTGAGCGGTGGCGCGGAGCGGCGATGCGCACGGCTCCTCGCCGCAGGGCCTCCCGGCGCCCCGATCGTCACCGACAACGTACGATGGCTCGTCGAGCCCCTGTTCGATTGGGGCGCACCGATTTCAGAGCGCCGGGCGTCCGTTGCCGTCCGGACACGCGGTCCGGGCCGCTTGCAGGGGCTGCCGGACATGACCGCACCGCTGCTCGGTCGCCAGGAGCCGCTGGCTCGGGCCCGCGGGTGGCTCGACGGGGTCGTGCACGGCCGCGGCGATGTGCTGTTCGTCGGGGGCGAAGCCGGTATCGGCAAGACGCGGCTGATCAACGAGCTCAAGAGGCCGGCGCGCGCCGTGTCGCCCGAGCCGCTGTGGCTGGAATCCGGATGCGAGCCCCATGACGACCGCGTCCCCTATTACCTGTTCCGTCGGCTCGTCCGCGGCTGGCTTGGCAGCTCCCCGCTCGACGAGCTCCGGGTCAAGGTCGCGGCCCGGCGCCAGCTCGAGGAGCTGCCCGGCGTAGACGCTGCGACGGTGCTTCCGGTCCTCATGCTGCTGGCTGGCGTGACCGGGGCGGGCGCGGAAAGCGAACGGATCGCCCGCCTTGATCCCGAGCCGCTGCGGCGCAGCATCGCCGCTGCCCTCACGGCATTGCTCGGCGGCCTGGCCACCGCGCGGCCGGTCGTCGTGGCCCTCGACGACCTGCACTGGGCGGACCCACCCTCCCTCGAGCTCCTCGAGCACCTTCTCGACGTGCTCGCCGGAGGCCCGATCGCCTTCCTGCTGGCCGCCCGTCCGGACCCGGATCACCGGTCGTGGACAGTGCGCGACACCGCGCGGCGCCGGCAGCCGCACCGCTGCCATGAGGTCGAGCTCGCCCGGCTGCGCAACGGGGACGACGTCGAGCTGTTGCGGGCCCTGATCGGCGAGGACACGCTCCCGAGCGAGGTCGAGCACCGGATCGCCGAGGTGGCCGACGGGAACCCGTTCTTCCTGCAAGAGATCATCCGGTCCCTTGTCACGTCCGGTGTGCTGACTGCCGAGGACGGCCGGTGGCGGGTGAGCGGAGCGGTCTCGGTCGACCTGCCGCCCAGCGTCGAACGGATCATCGTCAGCCGCCTGGATGCCCTCCCCCCGACACACCGGTCGGTACTCGGCGCCGCATCGGTCCTGGGCCAGACCTTCTCGGCCGGGCTGCTCGCACGGGTCAGCGCCCCGGAACATGTCGGCTCGCTGGACACGGCCGTCGAGAGCCTGCTGCGGACCACGATGCTGCAGGAGCTGCGCCGCTGGCCCTCCCATGAGCTGCGGTTCAACCACGCGTTGACGGCCGATGCCGTCTATCGGAACCTGACAGACCGGCGCCGGGCGCAGCTGCACGAGCGGGCTGCGCGTGCCATCGAGTCCGGGCTGCGCCCGGGTGAGAGCGACGTCTACCCCGCGCTGGCCCGGCACTGGGAGCAGGCCGGCCACCTCGGCCCTGCCGCGGAGTACCACCGGCTGGCCGGCGAGCACGCCTTGCGCATGCACGCGCTGGAGCTCGCGCGCCGAGAGTTCCGGGCCGGCCTCGACCTCGGTCGCCGGGCCCGGTTGGCGCCGGCCACGGTCGCTGCGCTGACCTACGGGCTCGGGACCGCGCTGCGCCAGAGTGGGCTGCCCAACGAGGCGCGGCCGGTGCTGGCGGAGGCGGAAGCACTGGCCTTCACCGCCGACGCGTCAGCGACCCGGCTCGCGGCGCTCGAGGGTCTCGGGGTGATCGAAGAGACCGGCGCGTCCAAACGGATGGCGATCCGGTACTACGAGCAGGCCGCCCGGCTCGCTGCGCAGGCCGGCGACTCCGTCCGTGAGATCGGCCTGCTCAATCGCCTGGCCGTGGTCGCGGCATCTCAGTTGCGGTTCGCCGACGCGGAGTCGTTCGCACGCCGAGCCCTGGACATCGCGCCCGGACTCGGTGACCCGAAACAGGCCGCCCGCGCGGTCGATGGCGCGAAGCTCGTCGCCTGGTACCTCGGTGACCTCGACGAACTGGAGCGGCTGACCGCGGGCGCGGAGCCTCAACTGCGTCCGGATGGCGAGTGGTACCTGCAGTTCGTGCTGCTCGAATCCGCCTACGTCCCGGCTGCGCGCGGGCAATGGAACGTCGCCGACGCCCGGGTCGAGGAGGGGCTTGCCCTGAACGACCGTATCGGGAACCGGGCCGAGCGGCCGCTGCTGCTGGCGCTGGCGGCACGGCTGGACCGGTGGCGCGGACGACTCGATGCAGCCTGGGCCCGCTGTGTCGACGCGTGCGAGCTGGCCACGCGTGTCGGAGCAGACTGGATGTTGTCGTGGGCACGGACCGAGCTCGGTGCCCTGCATCTCGACCTGAACGAACCCGGTCAAGCGATCGACCGTCTCGAGGAGGGCCGCCGTATCGCGCGAGCCTGCAACTCGTCGACGGTTGAGCTGTGGAGCGTCGGCCACTTGTGCCGCGCCACCCTGCGCGCCGGCGACGAGCGATCGGCCGCGGCACATGTCCAGGAGATGGCGGACCTGATTGGGCTGGTCACCGTGCCAGCCGGCCGCGCGTTCCTCGGCGCGGAGGACGCCCTCGCGGCCTACTCGGAGGCGGCGCTCGAGCTGGGCGACCCGGCGCCGGCGCACGAGGTCATGAAGCCCCTGCTTGAGGCGGCTGACCGGGCGGGCCACATGCCCGCCGCCACGCGAGCGTCGCTCGTCCTGGCCAAAGCCGACCGTTTAGCGGGCAACGTGCACCAGGCCTGCCGCCGACTCCGGCACGCCCGAAAGTGCGCCGAGGCCGGAAGCCTGGCAGTGCTCGGTCTCGATGTGGTCGACGCCCTCGCCGATGTCACCGACGGTATCGAACGGACGGAACACCTCGCGACGGCAGCCGGATATCGGGACACAAGACGCGCCCACCGGCTGAACGGGCCTCCTGAGGAGGACCCGCAGCCCGGTGGAAAGCTTCGTTGCGACAGTGGGTGAGCCGAGCTCTGCGATGAGCTTCGGGTGGACCGACACGCCGGGCCGGTGCGCTGCCGGCCGCACCGGGCTATCGTTGACGACCACTCTCTGCACGTCCTCGATGCCCGAGGAGCGATGCCATGGACGACGCGTTCGGTTCTCGCGACCCCCGCTTGGCTGCCGACCGACGCGATGAGGCCGCAGCGGACCGCGACCAAATCGCCGAACACCGCGACGAGTTCTCCCGCCTCCGGGACTCCGCAGCCGCCGACCGGGACGACCGTGCCCAGGCGCGGGACACGGACGCGAACCCGCACCCGGGCCAGCTGCTCGCCCACCTTCGCACGTTGGCCGAGCGCCTCACCCCACGCCCCGGCGGCGACGACGCGAGCACACGCCCCGGCGACGACACCGGCCCACGGGAGCAGCACGCGCCCGGGGCGGTGCTCCTGCCCCGGGAGGAGGCGAACGCCGCCGCGCAACTCCTCCTGGACACGATCACGCTGCTCGAGAGCAACCACGCCCTGCGCGCCCAGGCTGCCCGCGACCGCCAGGACTCCGCGCGAGACCGCTCCGCCGCGGCCCAGGACCGAAGCAGCGCCGCCCACGACCGCGACGACTCCTCGGCGGACCGTCAACAAGCGGCGCTCGACCGGGAACAGGTCGACTACCGGACCGACTTCCAGACCCTCCAGCAGCAGCTCGTGGCCACCCTCGAGCGCACCTGGGAAGCCGGCAGCCTCGTCCACCAGACCCTACGCAGCAGCCGCGAACGCATCACCGAGACCAAGCAGATCCTCATGCACCTCCACGCCCGGGACCATGCGCCCTGCCGTGCAAGGGACCGCGTCCCTAGGTGATCGCCTCACCCGCACGACGTAGTCGGGTGCGCTGTGCTCTGCCCGGTGTCAGACGATCGGGCTCGCATGCCGGGGCTCGTAGAGCCCCAGCTCGCCGCCTCCCGGGATCCGCAGGCGCGTCAGCAACCCCCAGCCCTGGTCCTCGACGGGCCCGGTGAACTCCACGCCCCGGGCGGTGAGCTCCGCGACGGTGCCCTCGACGTCGTCGCACATCAGGTACAGCTCGTGCCGGCCGTGGGCGTCCGGCCCCGCCGGGTGCACGGCGATCTCGGCCGGCGGCGCGGCGAAGATCAGCCAGCCGTCGTGGGCGTCGACGAAGGCCAGCCCGAGGACGTCGCGCAGGAACGCGCGCGCCCGCTCGGCGTCCTCCGCGTAGACGATCGTGTGCAGACCGGTGATCACGGTAACTCCTCGCGTCGCAGCGGATCGTGCCAGCGGCGCCGGCATCGACTGCAGCGATCATCGACCATCCTGCTCATCCCCGGGACCTCCGCGCCGGCGCGGCTGCGCGAGAACGTCGACGCGATCGGGCACGAGGAGTCCGCGGACGGGCGATGAGTTCCGGCCCGCGGCGGAGTCGTAGGGGCATGAGCAACGAGACCAGGTCCCGCACCACCGTCACGAACATCGGCGTGGCCATGTTCACCGTGGCCGACCAGGACGCCGCGAAGGAGTGGTACACCACGGTCCTCGACTTCGAGGTCCGCAGCGACACCCGCTTCGGTCCGAACGGCGAGCACCGCTGGCTCGAGGTCGCCCCGCGCGGCTCGACGGCCCGGCTGGCCCTCAACCCGCCCATGTACGACCAGCCCGGGGGCAGCTCGATCGGCGTCGAGACCCCGGACGTCGCGGCGGAGCACGCCCGCCTCAGCGCGATCGGCGGGGTCGACCTCGACCCGGCTCCGGACGACAGCACGCCCGGGGCGCCGAAGCTGTTCATGATGCGCGACCCCGACGGCAACCACATCGCCGTCGTCGAGGTGCCCACCGGCGGGTGACCGCGGGCCCGCCCGGCCCGCTCCCGGGGCCGGGCGGGCGCTCCCCCGGCGCCGCCCCGATCGAGGTCAACGCCTACGTGGGCACTCCGATCGTCAGCGGCGACGGCCGCCTGTTCGGGCACGGCCTGCGGCTACGCCGCCTCCCCGCAGCCCGACGCGCTGCATGACCAGCTCCCGCTGCCGCACCCCGTCCTGAGCAGCCGGCGGGCCCGCCGGAGCCCTGGGCGAGCGGCGTGATCGGGACGGGGTCGTCGGGGCAGCATGGTCGGCGTGAGCCCGTCGCCCCCCACGGCCCGGATCCGGGTCGTCACGCTGAACACCCTGTCCCCGCAGTACGCCGAGGGGAGACGCCGCCGCGCGGCGATCCGCGAGGAGCTGCGGCGGCTCGATCCCGACGTCGTCGCGCTGCAGGAGGTCGTGCGCACCGGCGAGGTCGACGAGACCGCCGAGCTGCTCGGACCGGCGTACCACGTGGCGCCGCATCCCGCCGTCGCCGAGGGCGGCGACACGGCCGTGCTCGGCAGCCGGTGGCCGTTCACCCAGGTTCACCGGCTGGACCTCGACGTCACCGCGCGGGCCCGGGAGTTCCCGTGGGGCGGGGCGGTGGTGGCAGAGCTCGACGTGCCCGGTCTCGGGCCGCTGGTCCTCGCCCACCACAAGCCCTGCTACCAGCTCGGCTTCGAGCGGGAGCGCGAATTGCAGGCCGTGGCGACGGCGGAGCTGGTGGAGCGGCGGGTGGCCGACCTCTCCGCGACGGAGCCCGCGGGACGCACGGTCCACGCCGTGCTGCTCGGGGATCTCGACGCGACTCCCGACGCCGCCAGCATCCGGTTCCTCACCGGCCGCCAGTCTCTCGAGGCCGTCAGCGTGAGCTACCACGACGCCTGGGAGTCCGCACACCCCGGCGAGCCCGGGCACACCTTCACCCCGGAGAACCCGCTGGTGGCGGCCGGGGACATGCCGCTGGTGCGGCCGCGCCGGATCGACTACGTGCTGGTCCGCGGCATGAGCCACGGCCCGACCCTGCGGGTCGCGGCCTGCGAGCGCGCCTTCACCTCCGGCGGGCCCGAGGGGACCCCGCCGAGCGACCACTACGGCCTGGTGGCCGATCTCGCGCTGCCCGACCGGCAGCCGGGGACGTTCGGCGAGGGCTTCGCGCCGGAGGACCGTTCGGAGAGCTCACAGAGCTCGCAGGACTAGGACGCCCGGCGCTCCTGCTCGGCGCGCGCCAGCCGGCGCAGCTGGGCGGCGAGGTAGGGCCGGGCCCGGCGCTGCCCACCGCGCGTGGCGATCGCGGCGTCGAGGGCCCGGAGCGCACCGAGCACGGCGGCGAGGTTCGGCTCCCACCCGCGCCGCTCACACTCGGCGAACCACTCGGCCGGGCTGCGGTGCCCACGCGCGGCGTTGCAGCGGCGGCACGCGACCACCTCGTTCTCCACCCACGACGGCCCACCCTTGACCTTCGGCACCAGGTGGTCGGTCGTCGGGACGACCAGGCCGACGCACGGCCGTCCGCACCAGACACAGGCGTCGCCGTCGCGGGCCGCGGCGGCACGCAGCCGCTCTGCGCGGCCGGCTTGCGGGTGCGGGGAGGACATCCCGTCCAGTGTCCCCCCGATCGCGCGCGGGCGCCGGGGATCAGGGAACGCTCTCGCCCGTCGTCTCGTCGAGGGCGCCGCGGCGGGCCCGCGGGTCCGGTGGGGGTTGCAGCGGTGCCGGCACCCCGGCGGAACCGGGCCCGGGGCGCAGCCACACGGTCACCGCGGTGTGGGCGGCGGCCCGCTCCCCCGCCGCCGGCTTCTGGTCGACGACCCGGAAGTCCGTGGCCTCGGGGCCGAGGAAGGGCGGGAGCTCGGGATCGGCGCTCACGATGTCGAGCCGTTCCTCCTGCAGTCGCAGCCGCGCGGCGTCCCAGGTCAGGCCGACGACGTCCGGCACGGTGACGTGGGCGACGAGCTCGCGGGCCGCCTCGTCGAAGGCCCGCTGCAGCGGCGCCGGGACGGTCCCGGAACGTTCGCCGTCCTCGTCGATCTCGCGCCAGCGTTCCCAGGCGGACTGGCGGGTGATGCCGAGGCGCGTCGCGATCTCCGCCCACGATCTGCGGCCGGCCCGCGCGTCCCGCACCGCCTCCAGCTCCGCCCGGTCGAGCAGGCGGCGGAGGGTCCCGATGTCCGACAGCGCGTCCAGGGCACCGTCCCGGCCGGTCCGGCGGGCGAGGCGCTCGAGCGCCTCCCGGGCCTCGCGCCACGGATCCACGGTCATGGGTGTCAGGTTAACCTGACACGGCTCGTTCGCCGACGTCATTCCGGTTCCGCTGTGATCAGCCGGTCGAGCATCGCCCGCATCGGGCCGGGATCGCCCTCGTGGGCGGCGACGGAGGCCCGCACGTTCTCCGCGGGATCGAGTGCCGCCCAGCGGATCCGGCGGCCGGCGTCGCGCGCGAGCTGCGCGAGGAAGGCCCGCTGGGTGCGCCCGTTGCCCTCGCGGAAGGGGTGCAGGTCGTTGATCCCGGCGAGGAGCGCGGCGAGCCCGGTGACGAACTCCGCGCGATCGCGGCCCCGCAGGTGGTCGTTCCGGGCGAGGTCGCCGAAGAGCGCGGCGGCCCGGTCCTCGAGCTCGTCGGGCGGGCAGAAGGGTCGGCCCTTGCCGAGCGCGACGGTGCGCAGCTGCCCGGCCCACGGGTAGACGTCGCCGAAGACGTGCCAGTGGAAGGCCTGCAGGTGGGGCAGGTCGTAGCCGCCGGGCACGGGACGCAGCTCCAGGCCGGCCAGCCGGGCGGCGGTGAAGTCGGCCTCGGCGGCGGCGAGCGCGACGGGATCGGTCAGGCCGAGCCGGTTGCGCAGGACGCCCGAGCGGAGATCGAGGTAGGGGTCCCAGCTCAAGCCGGTCGGGGCGACCGGTCGTGCGCGCGGTAGTGCGCGGTGAGCCGGGCGACGGCCTGCTCGGGGTCCAGCTCCCCGCGGGCGATGGCCTCGCACACCGACAGTCCCGTGCTGCTGGGCTCCAGCCCCTCGGCCCGGACGGACGCGAGCGCCTCCGCGACCGCGTCGCGGCAGCACAGGGCGGCAGCGGGTTCCCGGGTCACGTGCACGCCGGGGAGCCTACCGGAGCGCGACGCTCCGGCCCGGCGGACCGGTCCCCCCGGCGTGACCGACGCCACCGGTCCCGATCGGAACACCCAGGAGAGTTGAGCGTTTGACTATTTCGTGACGACAGTGACTGACAGCCCCGTGACCCTCCCCGTCCTCGACGACGCGGGCCGCGCAGCGCTCTTCACCGAGGCCCGCACGGCCAACACCTTCTCCCCCGAGCCGGTCTCCGACGAGACCCTCCGTGCGGTGTGGGAGCTGGCGAAGTGGCCTCCGACCGCCGCAAACACCCAGCCCCTGCGCGTGACGTTCGTCCGCAGCGAGGAGGGCAAGCGGCGGCTGCTCCCGCTGCTCGCCGAGGGCAACCGGGCCAAGTCCGAGAAGGCCCCGGTGGTGGCGATCCTGGCCGCGGACCTGGACTTCCACGAGTACGTGCCGCAGACCTTCCCCGCCCGCGCCGAGATGAAGGACGCCTTCGAGGCCTCCGGCCGCGAGGGCCGCGAGGACATGGCGCGCTTCAACTCCACCCTGCAGATCGGCTACTTCCTGCTCGCCGCGCGCGCTCACGGCCTGGCGACCGGCCCCATGGCCGGCTTCGACCACGACGCCGTGACCAGGGAGTTCTACCCGGGCGGCCGCGAGAAGGCGCTGCTGGTCGTGAACCTCGGCCACCCCGGCCCGGACGCCTGGTACCCGCGCCTGCCGCGCCTCGACCACGCCGACGTCGTCCGCTGGGCCTGACGACCCCGTCCGCTCCCTGACCCCGACGCCCGGTCCGCGCCCAGCGGGCCGGGCGTCGTGCCGTCCGCACGCCCTGCGCGAACGCCCCTCGCCCGCGGGGAAAAGCGATCGCCCCGCTGCCGCACGACGGGTACGAACTCGGGTATGACCGGCCCCGTCCTGCACCCGATCGTCGCCGAGGGACTCGCCCGGGAGCGGCAGGCGGACCTGCTCCGCGCCGCCGAGGTCGCCCGGCTGCGACGGATCGCGCGGCGGGTCCCCGGCCCCCGGGTACCGACGCCCCCCTCGGCCCTGCGCCGCCGGGTGGGCTGGGTGCTGGTGGAGGTCGGGCTGCGGCTCGCAGTGGGCCGGCCCGGCGCGCGGGTCACGGGCTGAGCGGACCCGTCCGGCACTCCTCCGCCTCGACGCCGCGGCGGAACACCCGCGCCGAGCCGTGCAGCGTCACCGCCCCGTCGGACACCCGCAGCCACCCGCCCTCGCGCAGCCCGACGACGGGCACGGCGTTCTCCGGCTCGTCCTCCTCGAGGAACTCCGCGATCCGTTCCTCCCGGGTCTCCCCCATGTGCACCGACCCCGGGACCGGGTCGAGATAGTGCGGGTTGACCTGGAAAGCGACGAGGCCCAGCGCGGCGAACCCGGCCGGTTCGACGATCGGCATGTCGTTGGTGGTGCGGATCGTCGGGCAGGCCAGGTTGGTCCCGGCGCTCGCGCCCCCGTACCGGGCCCCGTCGGCGACGGCCGCACGGATCGCCGCGAGACCGTCGAGCCGCTGCAGGGCCCGGAGCAGCCGGAACGTGTTGCCGCCACCCACCCACACCGCCTCCGCGGCGCGCAGGGCGGCCGCAGGGTCCGGCTCGGTGTGCACGCTGCGCAGCTGCGCGCCGGCGCGGGCGAACGCGGCCCCGATCGCCTCGGCGTACCCGGCGTGGTCGGCGAGGGCGTACGGCACGAACCGGACCTCGCGGCCCTCGTAGAACTCCGCGAGCGGGGCGTGCGCGAGCGTCGGCGCGCCGTGGTTCGTGGAGTTCGACAGCAGCAGGAGTTCGGTCACGGCCGTCATCCCAGCACCGCCGGCCCGGCACCCGCAGCCGGGCACGGTCCCGCCGCGATCACTGCCCGATCACTGCCCGGTCACTGCCCGGTCGCCGCCCGGTCATCGTCTGCACGCCGAGCTGGTTCCCCGGCACCTGCTCCGCGGCACAGCCGGTGGTCTCGAACGGCGTCCCGCCGGTGACCTCGTCCGTGCCGCCGGAGCAGCCGGTCAGCAGCAACGCGGCCGCAGCAGTATCACCGGAGGGTGGTTCAGCCGGCGGACCGGAGGACGCCGCGGCGGGCCGCGCGGGAGGCCGCGGACACCAGAGCCTCGGCCGGGCCGCGGATCTGCAGGTGCCGTGCGGCCAGCCCGATCGCCAGGCACCAGAGGACGTGCCACAGCAGCGTCCCGGGGCCGGTCCCGCCGAGGACCGCGAGGGACGCGACGTGCAGCGCGTAGAGGGTGAGCGGGACCGCCCCGATGGCCGCGAGCGGGACGACGGGCCGCGGGAACCGGCCCGTGACCAGCAGCGCGGCCCCCAGGACGGCGAGGGCGGCCCCGGTGGTCTGGGCGAGGTCGAGGGGGGTGCCCGAGTGCGGGATCTCGGCGGCGAGCCACCACCAGGTGTCGACCGGGACGGTGCCGTAGCGCTGCGCCCGCAGCGCGTCGTCGCCCGACGTCGCCGTGATCGCGTCGCCCCCGCCGGCCGCCAGCAGGAGCGCGGACGTGACGGTCGCCGCGACCGCGAGGCCGGTGCCCCCGCCGAGCAGCCACCATGCCGTCCGGGTCCGGCGCAGGTCGAGTCGTCCGACGGCCAGGCCCGCGAGCAGGTAGGTCGACCAGATCAGGACAGGGTAGTAGCCGGTGACCAGCAGGGTGACGAGCGCGGGACCGGGCTCGTCGAGCGAGGACAGGCCGACCTGGGCGCCCGGGCCCGGCGGCAGGTGCTCGCGGAGCAGGACGCTGAGCACCGGCGTCGCCCCGCACGTGACGACGGCACCCGCCGCGAGCACGCCCGCGCGCAGCCGCAGCAGCGGGACCGCCAGCAGGATCAGCAGGCCGTAGTAGGCGAGGATCACGGCGACCGGCGGCCGGAGCTCCACGAGCACGAGCCCGAGCAGTGCCACCAGCCCCGCCCGCACGGTCAGCCCCGCCACGGCGGCGAGGTGGAGCCGGGCCGGCGCGGGGCCCGTCGTGTCCGGCCGGTGCAGTCCGCGCTCCCCGCCCGTGCCGAGCGCGATCCCGACCCCGAGGAGCAGCGCGAACAGGGCCGACGCCCGTCCGGCCGCGACCGCGCCCGTGAGCGTCTCCCCGGTCGCGGTGTGCAGCGGCAGGACGTGCGTGGCCATCATGCCGATCAGCGCGAGCCCGCGCGCCACGTCGACGCCGGCGATCCGGTCCCGGCCGGACCGGAGGGCGGGAGCGCCCGCGGGGGCCGTCACTGCCGGGTGGTGCCCGCCCCCACCGGGCCGGCGACCGGCACGCCCGCCCGCCGCAGCCACTCCTCGAGGGAGCGCTGGGTGGTGGCCAGGTCCGGCCTGCGGTCCGGGTCGTTGCGCAGGGACTGCTTGAGCAGCGGGAGGTGTGCGGTGCGCCGGGGCAGGTGGGTGAGCTTGGCTCCGACGGCCGCGGCCCGCAGCCCGGAGATCGCATCGGCGTGCCCGCCGCGCGGCGGGTAGCCCGTCAGCGCGAAGGACACCGTGGCGGCGAGCTGCCAGACGTCCGACCGCGGGGTGGCCTTCTTCCCGGCGGCGACCTCGGGCGCGAGGTAGTCCGGGGTGCCCAGCACGAAGCCGGTCATGGTCAGCGTGGAGTCGCCGGTCCGCCGCGCGATGCCGAAGTCGATCAGGTGCGGGAACCCGGCGCCGTCGACGATCACGTTGCCCGGCTTGAGGTCGCGGTGCAGCACCCCGCGGCTGTGGGCGGCGTCGAGCGCCCCGGCGACGCCGCTCCAGATCCGGGCGGCCGAGACGTCGTCGACCGGGCCGCGCTCCTGCACCAGCCGCGACAGCGGGACGCCCTCGACGTACTCCATGACGATGACCAGGCCCTCGAGCTGCGCCAGGCCCGGGTCGGACTGCGCGTGCACCAGGTCGAGGATCTGCACGCACTGCGGGTGCCGGACCGCGGCCAGCGCCGCCGCCTCGCGGCGGATGCGTTCCTCGGTCTCGCCGTCCGGCGCGTGCGCGGCCTTGAGCGCGACCGTGCGGCCGACCTTCGCGTCGTGGGCCAGCCACACCCGGCCGAAGCCGCCGGCGCCGATCCGCTGGATCAGCCGGAACCGCGGGGCGCGGCCGTTCATGGGGGCCGTCCCGGGCGGAGCGGCGCCCATCGCCGCACCCGGGCCGCCGGCGAACGGGCCGGGGGCGGCGAGCGTGCCGCCCGGTCCGGTGGGCCGGCCGGGCGGCGGGCCGAAGGCGGCGGGACCGCCGGGTGCGCGTCCGGGTACCGGCGGCAGCGCGCCCGGGGCCGCGGCGAGCGGGGCGGGACCGCCGGCGCGCGGCTGCGGTACCGCCGTGGCCGGCCGGTCGGGGGCGACGGGCAGGCGGCTGCTGTCGAAGTCCGCGTACGGGGGCCGCGGGCCGGTCGGGGCGGACCGACGCTCCTCCGGCGAGGGCAGCTGGACGATCGGGTGCATCCGCTCCTTGAGCCGGGCGAGCCGCTCCTCCCCGGTCTCGGCCTGCCGCTTCTCGCGGGCCGGGCCCGCGGGTTGCAGCGAGCGGCGGACGGTCTCGCGCGACGGCGGCGGGACGGCCCCGAGGAGCAGCACGCCGACGAAGGCGCCCAGGCAGGCCCCGACCCACAGGTGCTCCGCGGTCCCCGCGGGCACGCCGGCCGTGAGCACGGCCAGCGCCAGGGTCGGGCCCCAGAAGAACTTGGCGGGCCAGGCGGGCCCGCGGCGCAACGACAGCCGGGCCCCGATCCCGACGAACAGCGCGGTGAACAGCGGCACGATGCCCAGGAGCAGCGCGGCGACGCCGAGCCGGACCCCGTCGGTCGGGTCGAACGCGTCCCCCACCGTGCCGGAGCCGAGGTAGGTGCTCTGCGGCCCGACGAAGCACTCGGTGGAGCGGAGCGAGCGGGCGGCGGCGGTGCCGAGGCCCGGCACGCTTCCCCGGCCGGTCGAGGCGGCGAACACGCGCCCCGCGGCCACGAACACCAGCAGCGGGAGCAGCCCGGCGGTGAGCAGGCCGATGCCGGCGAGGAGCACCCCGCGGCCCCCGCGGTAGGCGGCGCCGAACCGGCGGCGCAGCAGCGCCACGAGGAGCGCCCCCGCGGCCGGCAGCAGCCCGACGCCGAGGCCCAGCGCCGACGTCGCCCAGGCCCAGACCCCCGGACACGCCTGCGGGGCCACGGTGTCGCGCAGCACGGACAGCAGCTGCCCGACCAGCGCGACGAGCGTGTCCACCGGCTCCTCCTCCCCCTGTCGGAGCGCCCGGACGCCGGGCGCGGTACGAACCGCGACCGGGACGTGCCGGCACCCCCACTATGGCATCACGGGGGTCCTCCGTGCCGGGCCGTGCCGACCACAGCGTGTCGCCCGTTCGCCGCTCGCACCAGGGCCGTCCGGCGGTACCGGTCGAGTGGGTCCGCCACGGCCCGGGCCGCTCACCGCCCGCCCTGCTCCCGGTAGGTGTCGAGGTCCTCGTTGAACCGCGCCAGCAGCGTGCCGAGCGCCTCCCGGTCCGACTGCGGCCAGGCCTCGAGCACGGCCTGCAGCGGGCGCAGCCGGGCCGCGCGGACCAGCTCGCGCTGGGCCAGGCCCTCGGCGGTGAGCGAGACGACGACGGAGCGCGAGTCCCGCTCGTCCGGCCGGACGTCCACCAGCCCCGCGCGGGAGAGCCGGGAGACCTGCCGGCTCGCCGTCGGCTTGCTCACCCCCAGCCGGGCGGTGAGCAGGGTGAGCGACTGCGCTCCGTTCTCGTCGAGTGCCGCGAGCACCGGGTACGTGTAGCGGTCCACGGCCTCGTGCGCGCCGTAACCGCCGGACCAGACGGGCTCCAGGGTCCGGCGGATGAGGACGGTGATCTCGTGTTCGAGGCGATGCAGCGAGTGCTGTCCCGGCTCCTCGGGCGCGACCGCACCAGTGGTCGACGTCACGGGGTTCACCCCTCCGCTGAAATCGGTCGTTCGGGCATGAATCGATCGTACTCGCATTGCGGACCGCAATGTTTCGTTCTGCAACTCCACGTCCCGCGCACGTCGGAATGCGGTACCGGTAACGGGGGTTGGGCGTGACATGGGACTCACCCGACGCGACGGCCCCCTGGCCCCTCACGCACCCGCCACGGTCAACTACGCGATCCACGGCCCGGCCCACAAGCTCTTCGCCCAGCCCTTCCCCCGCCGCGTCCGCGCCGAGTTCGCGGGCCGGACGGTCGTCGACACCACCCGCGGGATGCTGGTCCACGAGACCGCGCTGCTGCCGGTGCTGTACGTGCCGTTCGAGGACGTCGACGAGGACGTGCTGGTCCCCACCGACCACTCGACCCACTGCCCGTTCAAGGGCGACGCGAGCTACCACTCCCTCGTCGTGGGCGACCGGACCGCCTCGAACGCCGTGTGGTCCTACCCGGAGCCGAAGCCCGAGGCCCCGTGGCTGAAGGGCTACGTCGCCTTCTACTGGGACGCCCTCGACGCCTGGTACGACGAGGAGGAGCAGGTCTTCGCGCACCTCACCGACCCGTACACCCGCGTCGACGTGCGACCGACCCGCCGCCGGGTGCAGGTGCGGCACGGCGGCACGGTGCTCGCGGAGTCCGACGCGCCGGCCGTGCTGTCCGAGACCGGGCTGCCCAACCGCTGGTACCTGCCGAGGGACGCGGTCCGGGTCGAGCTGCGCCCCTCGGACACCCGCACCCGCTGCCCGTACAAGGGCGAGGCGCGCTACTGGACCGCGGTCCTGCCGGACGGCACCGAGATCACCGACGCCGCGTGGGAGTACGAGACGCCGCTGCCGGAGTCCGGCCGGGTCGCCGGCCTGCTCAGCTTCTGGGGCGACGGCGTCGAGGTGCTCGTGGACGGCGAGCCGGCCTGAGCTACTCGTCCTCCAGCAGGGCCTCGATGGCGGGCAGCGCGGCCCGGATCACGGCGCGCTGCTCGGCGTCGAGGCGCTGCAGCCGGCGGGCGACGAGCGCGGTGCGGTGGGTGCGGATCTCGTCCAGCCGGACCCGTCCGGTGTCGGACAACGTGATCAGTACGCCGCGCGCGTCCTGCGGGTCCGGCGTGCGGACGACGAGGCCCTGGTCGTCGAGCGCGCCGAGTACCCGGGACATGGTCGGAGCGGTCACGGCCTCCCGCTTCGCCAGCTCGGAGAGCCGCAGCGGGCCGTGCATCGCGATCGTCACCAGCGCGGAGAGCTGCAGCGGGGGCAGCGAGTCCCCGCCGTCGATGCGGATCCGCCGGTGCAACCGTCCGACGGCCAGCCGGAGCCGGGTGGCCTCCTCGGTGAGCTCCGGGTCGGCCATGTCGTCGACCGTGTTCACGGCGGGGTCCACGGGCGGGTGCGCAGCGGGGTCCACGGCGGGGTCCACGACGGGGTTCTCGACCGAGCGCTCGGGCGGCGGGACGTGCTCCGCGGTCATCCGCCCATCCTGCCAGCCGGACAGTTCGGACAGTGCAGAGGTGCCGGGACCAGGTGGGTCTCAGACCTTCCGGAGCCGAATCCGGGTGACGTCGTGCTGCGGGCCCTTGGTGAGCACCAGGCTGGCCCGGCCGCGCGTGGGGAGGATGTTCTCCTCCAGGTTCGGCCCGTTGATCGACGCCCAGATGTTCTCCGCGTGCGCCACGGCGGCGTCGTGGTCCAGCTCGGCGTAGCGGCGGAAGTACGAGGCCGGGTCCCGGAAGGCCGTCTCGCGCAGCTTGAGGAAGCGGTCGACGTACCAGCGGCGCAGGTCCTGCGTGGCGGCGTCGACGTACACCGAGAAGTCGATGAAGTCGCTGACGGTCAGGGCCGTGCTGCCCGACGCCGGCTGCAGGACGTTGAGCCCCTCGATCAGCAGGATGTCCGGGCGCCGGACGACCAGCCGCTCGTCCGGCACGATGTCGTAGACCAGGTGCGAGTAGACCGGCGCCGTCACCTCGGCGCGGCCCGCCTTGACCTCGGTGACGAACCGCAGCAGGGCCCGCCGGTCGTAGGACTCCGGGAAGCCCTTGCGCTGCATGAGCCCGCGGCGCTCCAGCTCCGCGTTCGGGTGGAGGAAGCCGTCCGTGGTGACCAGCTCCACCCGCGGGTGCTGGGGCCAGCGGGCGAGCAGCAGCCGCAGCAGGCGCGCGGTCGTGGACTTGCCCGCCGACACCGAGCCCGCGATGCCGATGACGAACGGCGTGCGCGCCGCCGTGCCGCCCAGGAAGGTCCGGTAGGCGCGGTAGAGCCGCGCGCCCTCCTGCACGTGCAGGTTCAGCAGGCGGGACAGCGGCAGGTAGACCTCGCGCACCTCGTCGAGGTCCACCGCGTCGCCGAGGGAGCGCACCCGCTCCAGCTCCGTCGCGGTGAGCGGCAGCGGGCTCGTCTCCCCCAGCCGGGCCCACGAGGCGCGGTCGAAGTCGACGAAGGGCGAGTGACCGCCGTCGCGCGGGCCGACGGGCGAGCCCGGGAGACCGGGCGGGAGCACGTGCCGGGCGGCACGGCGGTCGGTCTGGTCTGTGGCCTGCACCGTCGCGGGCATCGGGACCTCGGTCCTGTCGGGTTCTTCGGGTGCGATGGAGGTCCAACCTAGACGTCGATTCGGCCGGTCGACCCGGCGACGTGAAGTGAACCACTCCGCTGCCGGGCGTGATCAATCAGACGGCGCGGCGGGTTGCCGTGCAGGATGCACGGTATGTCCGGGACGACTCCCGCGCTGGGTCGGCGCCGCGTCCTCGCCCACCGGTTCGCGGCGCACGGGCTCGCGGCCCGCACCACCGTCGATCCGGCGGAACTGCGGGTCCTCCGCCTGGGTGTGCAGGACACCCCGCCGGGGTCGCTGCCGCTGGCCCTGGCGGCCCGGCTGCGCGAGGTCCCGGAGGACGTCCCGGCGGACGCGAGCGTGGTGTGGTCCCACCGCGGCGCCCCGCACCTGCACCCGGACGAGGACCTGCCCATGCTCGCGGCGGCCTGCTGGCCCGTCTCGGACGCCGACGCCGCGGCGCGGCTCGGCTGGCAGCGCGCCCGGCTGGCGGCGGTGGGCGCGGCCGCCCGCGGCGCGATCCGCACCGTCGCCGAGGCCGTCGGGGCCGTGCTCGCCGGCGGCCCGCTGGTCAAGGGCGAGCTGAGCACCGAGGTGACCCGGATCGTCCCCGAGCGGCTGTCCCCGTGGTGCGGGCCGTGCGGGGTGCACCACGTCGGCGAGCAGCTGCTGCGACTCGCGGGTCTGCCGGCCGGGGCGCGGCTGCGGCCGAGCACGAAACCCGTGGTCCTGGAGGCGATCCCGGGCTGGCCCGGCCCGCCCGCGGACGACGACGCCGGGCCCGCCCCGGTCGTCACCGCCTACCTGGACCTCTTCGCCCCCGCCTCGGCCGCCGACGTCGCCGGGTTCCTCGGCACCTCCGTGTCCGCCGCGCGGCCGGCCCTGCCGGTGGACCTCGTGCCCGTGACCGTCGACGGGCGGGCCGCGCTCTGCCCGCCCGCGCTGCTCGACGAGCTCGCGGGGCCGGCACCCGACCCGGCCGGGACCGTCCGGCTGCTGCCGCCCTCCGACCCGTACCTGCAGGGCCGGGACCGGGAGGTGCTGGTGCCCGCGAAGGAGCACCGCTCGATCGTGTGGAAGGCGCTCGGGCCGCCCGGCGTCGTGGCCGTCGACGGGGACATCGTGGGGGTCTGGCGCACCCGGGCGCGGGGCCGCGTGCTGGAGATCACCGTCGACGCCTTCCGCCCGTTGTCGCGGGCGGAGAACGGGGCGGTCGACGCCGAGGCGGAGCGGATCCGGCAGGTCCGGGGCGCGCGGGAGGTCGTCGTCCGGGCCGCATAGGCCCGGTGGCGGAGCACGGGCGCGCGTCCGTACGGAGGAACCGGGCGCCGCTCCGGCCACCGTCGGGCGCGGGACGGCACCGGTCGCCCTAGACTCGGTCGAGCGCCGCCGGTACCGCCGTCCGAGGCGCGTGCACCCGAGCCCGACAGGAGTCCCGTTGCCGTCCGCGTCCGCAGGACCGTCAGGCAGTAGCGAGCCGGGCCCGGCCCGGCTGCACCGACCCCGGGGACGCCACCCCGTGCCCGAGCGTCATCGTCACCGGTGGTGCCGGTGACCGTCGTCCTCCCCCTGCTCGGCCTGCTGGCCGTCGTCGCCCTCACGCTGGGCACCGCGGTGTCGGTCGCGTCGGAGTTCTCGCTGACCGCGCTGGAGCGCAGCCAGGTCGACTCGCACGTCGCGGCGGTCGGCGACCGGCGGGCCCGGGCGGTGCAGCGCGCACACCGCACGCTGTCCTTCCAGCTCTCCGGCAGCCAGCTGGGCATCACGGTCACCACGCTGGCCACCGGTTACATCGCCGAGCCCGCCATCGCCGAGCTCATCCGACCGGGCCTGGAGGCCGTCGGTGTCTCCGAGGCCGTCTCGGCCGGTGCGGCCACGATCGCCTCGCTGGTCATCGCCACCACGCTGTCGATGGTGTTCGGCGAGCTGGTGCCCAAGAACATCGCGATCGCCAAGCCGCTCGAGACCGCGCGCGCCGTCGTCTGGTTGCAGAGCTCCTTCGCCCGTGCCTTCCGGTGGCTGATCGACCTGCTCAACAGCTCGGCCAACGCGATCGTCCGCCGGCTGGGCGTCGAACCCGCCGAGGAGCTGCGGTCGGCCCGGTCGCCGCACGAGCTCAGCTCGCTGGTCCGGTCCAGCGCCGAGCACGGCACGATCGACGAGGGCACCGCGGCGCTGCTCGACCGGTCGTTGCGGTTCACCGACCGGGTCGCCGAGGACCTGATGACCCCGCGCGTGCGGGTCGACACGCTCGACGCCGCCGACTCGGTCGCCGACCTCGTCGCCCTCGCCCGGCGCAGCGGCCACTCCCGCTTCCCGGTCCACGACGGCGACCCCGACGCCGTGCTCGGCCTCGTGCACGTCAAGCAGGCCTTCGGGGTCGAGCCCGGTGCCCGGGCGAGCACCCCCGTCCGCGAGCTCGTCCAGCCCGCGGAGATCGTGCCCGCCTCCCTCGACGGCGACGAGCTGCTCTCCCGGCTGCGCGAGTCCGGGCTGCAGACCGCCGTCGTCGTCGACGAGTACGGCGGCACGGCGGGGCTGGTGACCCTCGAGGACCTGATCGAGGAGATCGTCGGCGACGTCCGGGACGAGCACGACCGGGCCGAACAGGCCCGGGTGCGCCCGCTCGGCCGGGACAGCTGGCTCGTCTCCGGGCTGATGCGCGGTGACGAGGTCGTCGAGGCCACCGGCTTCCACATGCCCGAGGGCGACTACGAGACCCTGGCGGGAATGGTGCTGGAGAAGCTGGGCCGGATCCCGGACGTCGGCGACGACGTCTCGGTCGACGGCTGGCGGGTCACCGTGATGCGCCGCGACCGCAACCGCGTGGCCGAGCTGCGGCTCGCGCGCCTGGCCCCCGAGGCGGTGACCCGTGGCTAGCGACCTCCTCGCCGTCCTCGCGGCAATTCTCCTGCTCGGGGCGAACGCGTTCTTCGTGATGGCCGAGTTCGCGCTGATCAGCGCCCGCAAGGACCGGCTGGAGGCGATGGCGGCCAATGGCGTCGCGGGCGCCCGCACGGTGTTGCGCGCGAGCGCCGACCTCGCCCGCATGCTCGCGGCCTCCCAGCTCGGAATCACGATCGCCTCGCTGCTGCTCGGCCGGCTCGGCGAGCCCGCGGTCGCGCATTTCATCGAGGCACCGCTGAAGTGGGTGGGGCTGCCGGAGGCCGCGCTGCACCCGATCGCGTTCGCGCTCTCCCTCGCGCTGGTCTCGGTGGCGCACATCCTGCTCGGCGAGATGGTGCCGAAGAACATCTCGATCGCGGGCCCGGAGCGCGCGGCGATCCTGCTGGTGCCGCCGTTCCTGCTGTTCACCACGGTGATGCGGCCCTTCATCGACCTGTTCAACCACATGGCCAACCTGACCCTGCGGCTGCTGCGGATCGAGCCGAAGGACGAGCTGGAGACCGCGTTCACCTCAGGCGAGCTGTCGGAGATGATCGCCGACTCCCGCCGCGAGGGCCTGCTCGACGACGAGGAGTCCACCCGGATCTCCCGCACCCTGCGCAACGCCGAGGCCACCGTCGGGGACGTGCTGGTGCCGTCGGAGGAGCTGGTGTCGCTGCCGGTCCGGCCGCGGGTCGGCGACGTCCAGCGCGCCGTGGAGAAGACCGGGTTCTCGCGGTTCCCGCTGCGCGCCCCGGACGGCCGCTTCACCGGATACCTGCACGTCAAGGACGTGCTCGACGTGATCGACGATCCCGACGCCGTCATCCCCCTGGGCCGGGTCCGGGGGCTGCCCGAGGTGCCCGCCGACGCCCGGCTCGACGAGGCCGTGGCCGCCCTGCGGACCACCCGCGCCCACCTCGCCCGCGCCGTCGACCGGCGCGGCGGCACGGTCGGCATGGTGGCGATGGAGGACCTCATCGAGCACTACGTCGGCACGGTCCGCGACGCCACCCACACCAGCGGCGCCTGATCCCCACGTGGTGACCGAGGAGCTGCGCGAGGAGGAGTGGCGCACCCGCGCGGCCGCCCACCGCGCCCGGATGGAGCGCTGGACCCTCCCGCACCGCGAACGCCGGCGCCGCCGCGAGCCGCACCCCGTGCAGGACTTCCTCTTCACCTACTACTCGCTGCGGCCCGCCCGGCTCGAGCAGTGGCAGCCCGGTCCCGGTGTCCGGCTGCTCGGGGAGGTCCGGGAGTTCGCCGACCGGCCCGGCTACCGGCCCGACGGCCCGGGGGTGGTCCTCGATCCCGCGCTGCTGCCCGACCGCCTGCACCGCACGGCCGGGTTCGTGCACGGGCTGGTCGCGGCGACGACCGCCCGGCCCGCCCGGTACGGCTGCTTCGGCCTGCACGAGTGGGCGATGGTCTACCGCACCGAGCGGCCCCGCCACGGTGCGGTGCCGCTGCGGCTCGGCCCGGCCGGCACGGACACCGTCGTCGAGTCGCTGCCGGTGACCTGCACGCACCACGACGCCTTCCGCTTCTTCACGGCGGCCGCGCGCCCGCTCAACCGGCTCCAGCCGGCCCGCGAGGACCAGGTCGCGCTGGAGCAGCCGGGCTGCCTGCACGCGACCATGGACCTCTACAAGTGGGCGTACAAGCTGCTCCCGGCCGCCCCGGCGGAGCTGCTGGGCGACTGCTTCGCGCTCGCCGCCGAGGTGCGGGAGCTCGACATGCGCGCCAGCCCCTACGACCTCGCCGACCGCGGCTACGCGCCCATCCGGATCGAGACACCCGAGGGCCGCGCCGAGTACGCCCGCGCCCAGCAGGCCTTCGCCGAGCGCGCCGCCCCGCTCCGCACCCGCCTCCTGGACCTCTGCACCGCCCTCACGAACCCGGTGAACGGCACTCTCGCTCATACCTAGTGAGCGAGAGCGCCGCTCGCTCACCCTCCCGTGACCTGCACGAACGGCACCCTCGCTCATCCCTAGTGAGCGAGAGCGCCGTTCGCCCGGCCCAGGTCAGGACGAGTAGGCCTCGATCGGCGGGCAGGAGCAGACGAGGTTGCGGTCGCCGTGCGCCTGGTCGATCCGCCGGACCGGCGGCCACACCTTGCGGTCGTGCACCCCGGGCGTCGCGCCCGTCGGGTAGGCGGCGAGGTCGCGCGGGTACGGGTGATCCCACTTGTCGACCAGGCAGGCCGCGGTGTGCGGCGCCCCGCGCAGCGGGTTGTCGTCCACCGGCCACTCCCCCGCCTGCACGCGGCGGATCTCGTCCCGGATCCCGATCATGGCGTCGACGAACCGGTCGATCTCGGCGAGGTCCTCGCTCTCGGTCGGCTCCACCATCAGGGTGCCGGCGACCGGGAACGACATGGTCGGGGCGTGCAGGCCGTAGTCGGCGAGGCGCTTGGCGACGTCGTCGACCGTCACGCCGGACTCCTTGGTGATCCCGCGCAGGTCGAGGATGCACTCGTGGGCCACCGCGCCGTCGCGGCCCGCGTAGAGCACCGGGTAGTGCTCACCGAGCCGGGCGGCGACGTAGTTCGCCGCGGCGACCGCGGTGAGCGTGGCCCGCCGCAGCCCCTCGATGCCCATCATCCGGATGTACGCCCACGAGATCGGCAGCACGCCGGGGCTGCCGTACGGCGCCGCCGACACCGGGCCCACGGCGTGCTCGCCGGAGCCGCGGCCCGGGAGGAACGGCGCGAGGTGCTCGGCCACGGCCACCGGCCCGACGCCCGGCCCACCGCCGCCGTGCGGGATGCAGAAGGTCTTGTGCAGGTTCAGGTGGCTGACGTCGCCGCCGAACGCGCCCGGCCGCGCCAGCCCGAGCAGGGCGTTGAGGTTGGCCCCGTCGACGTAGACCTGGCCGCCCGCCTCGTGCACCGCGGCGCAGACCTCGCGGACCTCGGCCTCGTACACGCCGTGCGTCGACGGGTACGTGATCATCAGCGCCGCGAGCGCCGCCCCGTGCTCCGCGATCTTCGCGCGCAGGTCGCCGAGGTCGACGTTGCCGGCCGGGTCCGTGGCCACGACGACCACGCGCATCCCCGCCATGACCGCCGACGCGGCGTTGGTGCCGTGGGCGCTCGACGGGATCAGGCAGACGTTGCGCTCCGCCTCGCCGCGCGAGCGGTGGTAGGCGGCGATGGCGAGCAGCCCGGCGAGCTCGCCCTGGCTGCCGGCGTTGGGCTGCACCGAGACGGCGGCGTACCCGGTGAGCTCGGCGAGCCACCGCTCGAGCTGCGTGATCATCTCCCGGGTGCCCTCCGAGTCCTGCTCCGGGGCGAACGGGTGCAGCTCGGCGAACTCCGGCCAGGTGATCGGCTCCATCTCCGCCGTCGCGTTGAGCTTCATGGTGCAGGAGCCCAGCGGGATCATCGTGCGGTCGAGCGCGAGGTCGGCGTCGGCGAGGCGGCGCAGCCAGCGCATGAGGGCGGTCTCGGAGCGGTGCTGGTGGAAGGTCGGGTGGGTGAGGAACCCCGACTCCCGGTGCAGGCCGGTGGGCAGGGCGTCGGGGGTGGCCGCGTCGAGCTCGGCGACCTCCGCCGCCACGCCGAACGCCTCCCACAGGGTCCGCAGGTGCGCGGTCGTGGTCAGCTCCGAGCAGGCCAGACCCAGCTCGTCGGCGGAGATCCGGCGCACGGAGATCCCGGCGGCGTGCGCGGCGTCGGCGATCGCGTCCGCTCGCCCCGGCACGCGCGCGACCACGGTGTCGAAGAACGCGTCGTGCGCGATCTCGACGCCGCCCGCGCGCAGCCCCGTCGCGAGCACCGCGGCCATCCGGTGGGTGCGCCGGGCGATCCGGGTCAGCCCCTCGGGGCCGTGGTAGACGGCGTAGCAGGCGGCGACGACGGCGAGCAGCACCTGCGCGGTGCAGATGTTCGACGTCGCCTTCTCCCGCCGGATGTGCTGCTCCCGGGTCTGCAGGGCGAGCCGGAGGGCCGGGTTGCCGTCGGCGTCCCGGGACACGCCGACGAGGCGGCCCGGCAGCTGGCGGGCGAACTGCTGGCGCACCGACAGGTAGCCGGCGTGCGGCCCGCCGAACCCGAGCGGGACGCCGAAGCGCTGCGTGGTGCCCACCGCGGCATCCGCCCCGAGCTCGCCGGGCGGGGTGAGCAGGGTGAGCCCGAGCAGGTCCGCGGCCACCGCGACCAGGCCGCCGCGGGCGTGGGTCTCCTCGATCACCGCCCGGGGGTCGGTGATCCGGCCGGACGCGCCCGGGTACGAGAGCAGGAGGCCGAACAGCTCGCCCTCGGGCAGGCCCTCGGCCAGGTCGGCGACCACGAGCTCGATGCCGAGCGGCTCGGCACGGGTGCGCAGGACGTCGATCGTCTGCGGGAAGGTGTCGGCGTCGACCACGAAGCGGGAGCTCTTCGCCTTGCCCGCGCGCCGCAGCAGGGTCATGGCCTCCGCGGCCGCGGTCGCCTCGTCCAGCAGCGAGGCACCGGCCACGGGCAGCCCCGTCAGGTCGGCGACCATGGTCTGGAAGGCCAGCAGCGCCTCCAGCCGGCCCTGGCTGATCTCCGGCTGATAGGGCGTGTACGCCGTGTACCAGGCGGGGTTCTCCAGGACGTGCCGGCGGATCACCGGCGGGGTGACCGTGCCCGCGTAGCCCAGCCCGATCATCGAGACGGTCACCGTGTTGCGGTCGGCGAGCTCCCGCAGCTCGGCCAACATCCCGGTCTCGGACGCGGGCGCGGGGATGCTCGTCGGCACCTCGCCGGAGTCCCGGATGCTCGGCGGCAGCGCGCGGTCAGCCAGCTCCTCCAGCGAGCCGACCCCGATCGCGGCGAGCATGCGCTCCAGCTCGGCCGGCCGCGGCCCGACGTGCCGGTCGGCGAAGGGCACCCCCGCCTCGAGCTCGGCCAGGGAGGGGGAACCGGTGGACGGGGCGGACGCGTCGGTCACGGCGACGACCTTTCGGGCGGCGGGCAGGACGGCATGCGGGTCGTGCTGCCCTCCCCCTCTGTCCCCACCCGGATGCCGGGTGCCTGAGAGATTCACCCGGCCGGGCGGCCGGGCTTTCCCCGTCGGCGGACGCCGGCACGCCGGCGTCGCTTTCCAGAGGCGTCTGCCCCGCGCGGTCTCGGGTGCCTGAGAGGTTCCGGGGAGGAGTTGCTCCTTCGGCGCCCGGCCCGAGTTCGGCCGGGTCTCTCCCGCGCGGGATCGGCGACTACCCGCCAAGGGTAGCCCCGGACCCGTAGTTCCACCGAGGAACCGGGCCGGGATCACCGCCAGACTCGGCGCATGAGCAGCGCCGACCGCAATCCCGCCCCCGTCCCGTCCACCACCGCGGCCTTCCACCTGCAGGCGGTCGCGTCCTTCGTCGTCTCGCTCGCCGCGGTGACGGTCGGCGTGATCTACCTGCCCGCCGACCCCTGGGTGCGCGCCTTCCTCGCCGTCGCGGTCCTCTACGTGACGACCTCGGCGTTCACCCTCGCCAAGACCGTGCGGGACAAGCAGGAACGCCTGACGGTGGTCAACCGGGTGGACCAGGCGCGGCTGGAGAAGCTCCTCGCGGAGCACGACCCCTTCCGCCCCGCCGCCTGACCTCGGGGATGGTGGGCCGACACCCCGGCACGGGCCGCGCCCGGTGCGTCAGCTGATGGCGCGGCGGGCGCGGCGGCGGGAGAGCTCGTCCTCCGGGGCCTCGTCGACCGAGCCGCCATCGGCACGCTCCACCGGGAAGTCCTTGATCGACCCGCTGATCTCCCGCATCGCGCCGGAGACGGCGATGCCGAACACGCCCTGGCCGCCCTGCAGCAGGTCGACGACCTCCTCGGGCGAGGTGCACTCGTAGACCGTCGTGCCGTCGGAGAACAGCGTGATCTGGGCCAGATCCCTGATCCCGCGGCGGCGCAGGTGCTCGACCGCGACGCGGATGTTCTGCAGGGACACCCCGGCGTCGAGCAGGCGCTTGACGACCTTGAGGACCAGGACGTCCTTGAACGAGTAGAGGCGCTGCGACCCGGAGCCCGCGGCCCCGCGGATCGACGGGACGACGAGCCCGGTGCGGGCCCAGTAGTCCAGCTGCCGGTAGGTGATGCCGACGACCTGGCAGGCGGTGGGGCCACGGAACCCGACGAGCTGGTCCGGCAGGCCGTCGAGGCCTTCTCCGACCAGCGGGTCCGGGAAGAGCTCGCCCTGCTCGGGCCCGTCGGACGACGACGACCCGTCCACGGCACTCCCTCCGCCGGTCGGGACCTCCTGTCCCGACGACCACTCACCTGCTGACGGAGCCGACGGTAAGCGCGCGGACGCCGACGGTCAACGCGCCACGCCGCCGCACACCCTGCTCACCCGGGCGTGTCGGCGATCGGCCGTACCCCGGATGAGGGCGGACGCCCCACCGGGGCCCTTCCGACGGCCGCGACCGGCGATTCCGCACCGGCCCGCGACCCCTGACGAACCCCGGATCAGCCCGGCTGGGCTCCCCGGAAGTCCTCGGGCGAGACGGAGTCGAGGAACTCGCGGAACTTCTCGACCTCGTCCTCCTGCTCGTCCGGGATGACCAGCCCGGCCTCGGAGAGCACGCTCTCGTCGGCGTGGATCGGCACCCCGATGCGGAGCGCGAGCGCCACCGAGTCACTCGGCCGCGCGGACACCTTGATCCCGCCGTCGAAGATCAGCTCGGCGTAGAACGTGCCCTCCTGAAGATCGGTGATCCGCACCTGCTCCAGCCGCCGCCCGAGCGCACCGATCACGTCCTTGAGCAGGTCGTGGGTCAGCGGACGGGCGGGCTTGACCCCCTGCTGCTCGAGCGCGATCGCGGTGGCCTCCACCGAGCCGATCCAGATCGGCAGGTAGCGGTCGCCCTGCGTCTCCCGCAACAGGAGGATGGGCTGGTTGGCGGGCAGTTCGACCCTGACTCCCACGACGCGCATCTCGCTCATGCGCCCGCCTCCTCACCCTGGGGTCCGACATGCTCGACGCTACACGCGCGATCCGTGCTTCGCGCGCCTCCGGACGGGCGTCGGCGCGGACTTTTCCGCCCCGCAACGCCCCCGCGCCCGGTCAGCCCTCCGCCCCGGGCTCGGGCCCGGTGAGGAAGACGAGCCGGAACTTGCCGATCTGGACCTCGTCGCCGTTGGCGAGGACGGCCGTGTCGACGGGCTCCCGGTTGACGTAGGTCCCGTTGAGGCTGCCGACGTCGACGACGACGAACTCGCCGGAGTCGCGGCGGAACTCCGCGTGCCGCCGGGAGACGGTGACGTCGTCGAGGAAGATGTCGCTGTCGGGATGCCGGCCCGCGCTCGTGGTCGGCCGGTCCAGCAGGAAGCGCGATCCGGCGTTCGGGCCGCGGCGCACGACCAGCAGCGCCGAGCCGGGAGGCAGTGCGTCGACCCCCGAGACCGGCTGCTCCCGGGCCGGCGGCTCGACGTCGGCCAGGAAGTCCGCCCGGAAGACCGACGTGGTCTCCGGGGAACGCTCCGGCGGGACGCCGGGCCCGTCGTTCGTGGTCACCTCGGGGTCTCCTCCTGCGTGGTGCGGTCCCGGCCGCGCCGCTCCGGCGCCGCGGGGGTTTGCTGTCGTGCGGGCCGCCTCGGCACGACCGCCCGAACCTATCGTGCCGGGGCCGTGCGCGGGGGCCGGGGGACGGCTCTCAGGCGCCCTCGACGAGCTGCCGGTAGGCGCTCGCGTCGAGCAGGCCCGCGACCTCGTCGGCTCCGGTGTCGCCGAGCTGCAGCTCGACGATCCAGCCCTCGCCGTAGGCCGCGGAGTTGATCAGCTCCGGGCTGTCCTCGAGGGCCGAGTTCACGGCGACGACCTCGCCCGCGAGCGGCGCGTAGATGTCCGAGACGGACTTGGTCGACTCCACCTCGCCGAGCGCGTCGCCCTGCGCGAAGGTGTCGCCCACCGTCGGGAGCTGCACGAACACGACGTCCCCGAGCTGCTCCTGGGCGTGGTCGGTGACGCCGACCCGCACCCGGTTCCCGTCGAGGACCCGGACCCACTCGTGGGCCTCGGTGTACCGCAGGTCGTCCGGCGTGGCGGTCCGTTCGGCAGTCACGCTGCGCAGCCTAGACCTCGGGCCGTGATCGGTCAGAGCGGACCGGGCCCGCGCGCATCGCCAGCACGAACTGCGTGAGGTAGAGCAGCCCGGACCACAGGTAGAGGGCCACGCCCCAGGCCGCGAAGGCGTACCCGAACGGTCGCGCGAGCTCGCCCCAGAACCCGGTCCGGGTGCCCAGCAGCAGGATCGGGAAGGCGTAGAGCAGCAGGAAGGTCGCCGCCTTGCCCAGGTAGACGACCGGGAACGGGCCGTAGCCGTACCGGCGCAGCACCGACACGCAGACCCCGAGCACGAGGTCGCGGGCCACGAGCACGACCACGACCCACCACGGCACGATCTCGCGCACCCCCAGCGCGACCAGCGCCGAGAGGATGTAGAGCCGGTCGACCGCGGGGTCGAGGAGCTCGCCCAGCCGGGAGTACTGGTTCAGCAGCCGGGCCAGCTTGCCGTCCGCCCAGTCGGTGACCCCGCCGACGGCGAGGACGAGGATCGCCCAGCCGTCCGCGTGCGGCCCGAGCAGGAGCCAGAGGAACAGCGGGACCCCGGCGAGCCGCAGCACGCTGAGCAGGTTGGGGACGGTGAGCACGCGCTCCTGCCCGATCACCCCTCTCACGACGGGGAGGGTACCGGTGGAGATCCGCCCGCCCACGGGCGACGATGGCCACATGGACGCCACCCGGCTGCGAGACGTGCAGGCCCCGCTCAAGGAGCAGTACAAGGAGGACCCGGAGTCCGCCGTGGTCACGCTGCACGCGGACGGCGAGCTCGACGGCACCGGGGTCGCGTGCCGGGTGCGCACCGCGACCGCGCTGGCGGAGGCGGGCCTGCACCCGGCCACGGGCGGTGACGGCACCCAGCTCTGCTCGGGCGACATGCTCCTCGAGGCGCTGGTCGCCTGCGCCGGGGTCACCCTGCGCGCCGTCGCGACGTCGATGGGTCTGGAGGTCTCCGGCACCGTGCACGCCGAGGGGGACCTGGACTTCCGCGGCACGCTCGGCGTCGACAAGGCGGCGCCGGTCGGGTTCCGGGACGTCCGGCTGTCCTTCGCGCTCGACACCACTGCCGACGAGGAGCAGGTCGCGAGCCTGATCAAGCTCACCGAGCGCTACTGCGTGGTCCTGCAGACCATCAAGGGCAACCCGCACACCGAGGTGGCGGTGACCACGAACCCGGCGTGACCGCCGGGTAGCGTCGCGGCATGGCAGGACCCGAGACAGGACCCGCACCGGAAGCCGGCAGCACCGGGGAGAGCACGGGCGCGCAGGTGCTGCTGCGCACCCTGGTCGACGCCGGCGTCGACGTCTGCTTCGCCAACCCCGGCACGTCCGAGATGCACCTGGTCGCGGCGCTCGACGCCGAGCCGCGGATGCACGCCGTGCTGACGCTGTTCGAGGGCGTCGCGACCGGTGCCGCGGACGGCTACGCGAGGATGGCGGACAAGCCGGCGGCCACGTTGCTGCACCTCGGGCCCGGCCTGGCCAACGGCACCGCGAACCTGCACAACGCGCGGCGGGCGGGCACGCCGGTGGTCAACGTCGTCGGCGACCACGCGCTGGACCACAAGCCGCTCGACGCCCCGCTCGAGTCGGACGTCGACGCGCTGGCCGGCACCGTGTCGGCCCGCGTGCACCGCAGCCTCGCCACCACCGACCTGGGCGGCGACACCGCCGACGCCGTGGCCGCGGCGTTCGGCCCGCCCCCGGCCGTCTCCACCCTGCTCGTCCCGGCCGACGTCGCCTGGACCTCGGCACCCGGGCTCGCGCCCGGCGTCGTCGCGCCGCCCGCCGAGCCGGGCCGCGGGGCGCTCGACGCCGACGGCCTGGAGTCGGCGGCCAAGGCGCTCTGGTCCGGCGAGCCCTGCACCCTGCTCGTGGGCGGCACCGGCCTGCGGGAGCGCGGCCTGGTCGCGGCCCACCGGATCGCGGCGGCGACCGGCGCCCGGGTGCTCGCCGAGTGCTTCCCCACGCGGATGGAGCGCGGCGCCGGGGTGCCGCCGATCAGCCGGCTCGCCTACCCGGGCGACGTCGCGCGCAAGCAGCTGGCCGGCACGGCGCACCTGGTGCTGGTCGGCGCCGCCTCGCCCGTGACCTTCTTCGGCTACCCCGGCAAGCGCGGCGACCTGGTGCCCGAGGGCGCCACCGTGCACCGCGTCGCCGAGATCGGCGCGGCCGGGGCGGTCGCCCTGGAGGCCCTGGCCGACCTGGTCGCCGGGGACGTCACGGACGTGCCGCGCGCCGGGGCCGCCCGCCCCGCGCTGCCCTCCGGCCCGCTGACCGTGCAGTCCGCCGCCGAGGTCGTCGGCGCCCTGCTGCCCGAGGGCGCGATCGTCGTCGACGAGTCGGTGACCTCGGGTGCCTCGCTGCCGCAGGCCACGGCCGGCTCGCCGCGGCACGACTGGCTCACCCTGACCGGCGGCGCGATCGGGTTCGGTCTCCCCGCGGCCACCGGGGCCGCCGTCGCGTGTCCGGACCGGCCCGTCTGGTGCCTGCAGGCGGACGGCAGCGCGATGTACACGATCTCCGCGCTGTGGACGCACGCGCGGGAGAACCTGGACGTCACCACGGTGATCTACGACAACGGCGCCTACGCGATCCTGCGCGGCGAGCTGCTCGGCGTCGGTGCGTCGCTCCCCGCCGACTCCCCCGCCCGGTCGCTGCTCGACCTCGGCGCGCCGCGGCTGGACTTCGTCGCCCTCGCCACCGGGATGGGTGTCCCCGCCGTCCGGGCCGCGACGGCGGAGGAGCTGGCCGACGCGCTGCGCCGGGCCGCCGCCGAACCCGGTCCCCACCTGGTCGCTGCGCAGGTCCCGCCGCTGGTCCCGTGATCACGACCGCCGGCCGGGCCGTTCGTCGCGGTGTCGTGTCGGTTCGGCGCGGGTACCCCCGATCGCGGGACGGTTGACCCCCGGTCGCGGCCGTAGGGTGGCGACCTGGTCACGAGCAGCGAGTGAGAGACATGAGCGTGCGAGCGGCAGAGGATCTGGCGTCCGGCGATCACGCCTGCGCCGTGCCGGTCAGCGACGAGCAGCTCTGGGAGCTCACCGCCCGCTTCCTCTCCGGTGGCCTGCGGCGCAACGAGAAGGTCGTCTACTTCGACGACGGCACCGCCGAGCAGGTGCTGGAGCGGCTGACCGAGGACCGGATGCCGGTCGCCGCCACCCTCCGCAGCGGGCAGCTGCAGGTGGTGCCCGCGGACGTCACGCGCGGGGCCTTCCGCTCGCCGGTCGCGGACGTCCGGGCGCTGCTGCACTCCTACGTCGACGGGTCCGTGGCGCAGGGCTGGTCGGGCTTCCGGATGACCGGCCAGATGAGCTACGGCGCCGAGGCGCCCGCCGGCATCCCGATGACGGCCTACGACGCCGCCCTCGACGACGTCGTCCGGGAGCGTCGGCTGGCCGCACTGTGCCTCTACGACCACGCGCACTACACGCAGGAGCAGATCGAGCGGATGCGCGCGGCGCACCGCGAGGAGCTCAGCTCCCCCGCCGCCTACGACGACGGCCTGCTGCGGATCACCCAGACCGGGCTCACGGCGGTGCGCCTGGCGGGCGAGGCGGACCACAGCAACCGCCCCGTGATCCACAAGCTGATCACGGACACGCTCGACCGGGCGCTGCGGTCCGCCGACGCGCCCACGGACATCGAGCTGAACCTGGCGTCGCTGCGGTTCCTCGACGTCGCCGGAGCCGTCGCCCTGGTGCACGCGGCGGAGGAGTTCCCGAGCAGCCACCGGCTCGTGCTCGGTGACGTCCGGCCCGGCGTCCAGCGGGTGCTGGACCGGTGCGGTGCGCCGTTCGCCACCCAGCTGGTGGTCCGGGAGGCCCGCCAGCCCCCGGCCAGGTTGCGCGGGGTGCCGGACGAGCCGCGCGAGCGGCGGGTCGCGGAGGCGCCGCAGGACCGGCCGGAGGAGCCCGACCCGGCCCGGTCGTCCGGCTTCGTCGACGGTGCCGGGAGTGCCGGGAGCTCGAACGGTGACGGCGGTGCGGACGGTGGTGCCCCGCGCGAGCCCGCGACCGAGGGGGCCGGCACGTGAAGGTCGAGTCCCGCGTCCCCGCGCACACCCGGCTGCGGCACGCCGTGGAGTTCCACGACGGGCCCGCGGACCAGCTCGCCCGCACCGTCGCGTTCGCCCGGGCCACCGTGCGCCGCGGCGAGCAGCTCGCCGTCGCCGTGCCGCCCGCCGTCGAGACGGCGGTGTTCGAGGCGGTCGGGCACGCGGGCGTGGTCGCGCTCTCGGCGCCGTACGGCCCGTCCGGCGGCTCGGGGCAGACCACGGCCGCGACCTGGGCCCGGGAGCTGCGCTCGCTCGTGCAGAGCGACGCCGGCGTGACCGTCCTGTGCGGGCACGACCCGGCGCAGGACGGCGTCGACGGCGGGTACTGGACCGAGCTCGACGCCGCGCTCAACGTCTCGCTGGCGGACCTGCCCGTGGACCTCGTCTGCCTCTACCCCGCCTGGCCCCTGCACCTGGAGGTGCTCGAGGGCGCCCGGGCCAACCACCCGTACGTGCTCGAGGGCGGTGTCCCGCGGGCGAACCCCGAGCACCGCTGCCCGCTGGAGGTCCTGCGCGGGCGGGAGCGCGCCGCGCCGCTGGTCCTGGGCCCGCCGGACGTCACCTACCGGTACAACTCCTGGCAGCTGCACGAGGTCCGGCGGATGGTCGCGCGGCTCGCGCCGGCGCTGGGCTTCGACCCGGTCCGGTCCGAGGACCTGGTGCTGGCCGTCAACGAGATCGCCACGAACGCCGTCGAGCACGGGGCGCCGCAGGCGGAGATCCAGCTGTGGGCGACGACGGGCGGGCTGGTCTGCGAGGTGCACGACACCGGCGACCTGCACGAGCCGCTGCCGGGTCTGACCGCCCCGCACCCGGCGGAACCGCGCGGACGCGGGGTGTGGATCGCCCGGCAGCTGTGCGACCTGCTGCACGTGTGGCAGGACCGCGCGGGCACGCACGTCCGGTTGCACGCGACACCCTGACCGCCGGGCGCCCTGATCACGAGCGCCGGACCCCGTCGATCGTGTTCCGAGGGGTGCGTTAAGATCGCGACGGGCGTCACCACTACGGCTGTACCTGCGGTTTGTCAATTGGGTACTCGCAGATCGTAACTGTGACGAAACAGCCCCTTGGCAATCCGGGCCGTCGGGAGAACACTGTTCGGCGGCACGGCGCCCACGAGGCCTGCCCACGGTCACCAGTCGAGCACCACCACAAGTCGGGATAACCATGTCTGACGGTCACCGCCGATCCCTCACGGAGTGTCCGAGCCACCGCATCACGGTGCTCGGCTCGTTCGGTCTCACCTCGGACGGCACCACAGTGCCGTTGGGCGTGGACTCCCGCCGCGTCGTCGCGTACCTGGCGGTGCACCGCCGGCCGCAGCGCCGCGCGGGCCTCGCCGCCGACCTGTGGCCGGGCGTCCCGGCCGAGGCCGCCCACCGGCTGCTCGCCGAGGCGGTGGGCGCGATCGACGTACCCGGGCTGCTCGTGGGCGACCCGACCGACGAGGACGCCCCGCTGGCGCTCGCCGACGAGGTCGAGGTCGACCTGTCCGACGCGATGCTGCTGGTCCGCGCCTTCTCCGGCGGCGGCCGGCTCACCGAGCGTCCCGCGGTCGACCTGCTGACCGAGGACGTCCTGCCCGCCTGGACCTCCCCGTGGATCGCCGTCGAGCGGGAGCGCTTCCGCCAGCTCCGGCTCGCCGCGCTGGAGGAGGTCTCCCTCAAGCTCACCGCGGCCGGCCTGTTCGCCGACGCCGTGCAGACCGCCGGGATCGCCGTCGCCGCCGCCCCCAGCCGGGAGAGCGCGCGCCGGGCCCTGATCGAGGCGCTGCTGGCGAAGGGCGACGTCGTCGAGGCGGTCGCCCAGTACGACGCGTTCCAGGAGCTGCTGCGCACCAGCGTCGGCCCGGAGAGCGCGGGCCTCGAGGGCCTGTTCCCGCCCGCCGGCACCTGGCCGATGCGGCCCGCGATGGGTGGGTTCCGCCGCCCGGTGCAGCGCTCCGCGGTGGTCCTGCCCGGCCTGCGCGCCGCCCGTCCGGCCACGCCGGGCGCCCCGCGCCGCCTGGTCGCCGGCGGCTCGGTGCCCGGCCGCTGAGTCGGTCTCCCGACGGACCCGCTCCGGAACCCCGGTCGCCCGCGGCCGGGGTTCCGGCGTTCTCGGGGGCGGACGGATTCCCCGAGCGCTCCCCGTCGCTTGGGTCGGTGAAACGGTCGGTCCCGAGCGTTGCCGGGTCGGTGAGGCGGTCAGTCGCCGAGCGCGAGCTCGAGGCAGACCTCGGTGCCGCGGCCGGTCGCGATCACCTCGAGGTGCGCGGCGAGCGCCCGGATCATCGGCAGCCCGCGGCCGCGGTCCCGGACCGCACCCGCGGAGGCCGGGCGCCAACGCCCCTGGTCGCAGATCCGCGCGGCGACGACGCTGCCCGTGCGCCGGCGGCGCAGCTGCAGGTCGACCTCGACGGGGCCGGGCGGGCCGCCGCGGTACGCGTGGTCGACGGCGTTGGCCGCGGCCTCGCCGACCGCGAGCAGCAGATCGACGAGGACGTCGGCGGACAGGCCCGCGCGCCGGCCCCAGCGGGACACCGCGGTGCGGATGCCGGAGAGCTCGTCGGGCACCGCCGTGCGGACGATGCGCAGCTCGTCCGGCACCACGCGCATCGGCCGGCCGGCGACCGCCGCATCCGCACCGGTCGGCGCGCCGCCGGTCGACGCGGCGGTCGACGCGCCGCCGGTCGACGCGGCGGTCGGTGCGGCGGGGACGCCGCGCTGCGGGCCGTGCACGTTCACGAGCGGAGTGCCCCCGGGGATCGACTCTGGCGCACCGGGTCCGGTCGCCTCGCCTGGTATCCCCCGGGCCCGCTCGCGGCAAACCGGGACGCCCGCCGCCCGCGCGGTGACGCGCGTCGGCGGCGCGGTACGCGGGTCAGCCGTGGAAGCGCGGTGCCCGCTTCTCCCCGAACGCGGTCAGCCCCTCGGCGCCCTCCGGCCCGGCCGCGCTGGCCGAGATCGAGGCGGCCTCGGCGTCGAGGTGGGTGCGCAGGTCGTGGTCGAACGTCCCGGCCAGCAGCCGCTTGATCCGGCCGAGCGCCGCGGTGGGGCCCTGGGCCAGCCGGTAGGCCGTGGCCTCTGCCTCGGCCGCCAGCTCGGTGTCGTCGACCAGCACGGACGCGATGCCGAGCGACAGCATGTCCTCGGCGCCGAGCACCTGGTCGGTCAGCAGGATGTGCCGGGCCCGGCCGAGCCCGACGATCCGCGGCAGGGTCCAGCTCATGCCGCCGTCGGGCGAGAACCCGATCGCGGGGTAGGCGGGCCGGACCCGCGTGGAGGCCCCGACGACCACGACGTCCGTGGCCAGCACGATGCTCATCCCCGCCCCGGCGGCCCAGCCCTGCACGCCGGCCACGGTCGGGACGGCGCACCGGACGTACGCCTCGAGCATCTCGTGGAACAGGTCGGCGACCTCGCGGACGAACGCGCCGCGGTCCTCCGCCGCCGCGAAGGACCGGACGTCCCCGCCGGCGCAGAAGTTGCCGCCGTCGTGGGCCAGCTGGACCGCGCCGACGCCGCGCTCGGCCGCCTCCTCGGCGGTGCCGAGACCGCGCAGCGCCTCGGCGACCTCGGCCATGGCCGGGCCGTCGAGCGCGCCCGCCTTGCCCGCCGTCACCCGGCAGCGCAGCACCCGCCCGTCCTGCGCCACCACCGGGCTCCCGCTCGCACCGCTCATCCCACCGCTCCTCACCCGGGGTGCGTCCCCGTCGACCCCGGCAGGCTAACGGTCAGCTCTGACCGGAGGGAACGATCGCCCCGGGTGAGGCGGCCGACACCGGCCCGCTCGCACGGGTTCAGGCCAGCGCGCGCAGCTTCGGGACGACGTCCTCGGCGAACTGGGTGAGGAACCGCTCCTGGTCGTGGCCGGGGCCGTGGAACACGAGGTGGTTGAGCCCGGCGTCGAGGTAGGGCTTGATCTGCGCGACGGCCTCGTCCGGGTCGTTCGCCACGATCCACCGCTTGGCGACCTGCTCGATGGGCAGCTCGTCGGCCAGCCGCTCCATCTCCTCGGCCGAGTCCACCGTGTGCTTCTGCTCGGCGGTCAGCGACAGCGGCGCCCAGAACCGGGTGTTCTCGAGCGCGGCGTCCGCGTCCCGGTCGTAGGACAGCTTGATCTCGATCGTCCGGTCGATGTCGTCGAAGGAGCGCGACTCCTTCTCCGCGCCCTCCTTCACCGCCGGGATCAGCTTCTCGGTGTAGAGGTCCATGCCCTTGCCCGAGGTGCAGATGAAGCCCTCCCCGGAGCGGCCCGCGTAGCGCGCCACCACCGGCCCGCCGGCGGCGATGTAGACCGGCACCGGCTTGTCCGGCCGGTCGTAGATCGAGGCGTTGACCAGCCGGTAGTAGTCGCCCTCGAAGTCGACGTTCGTGTCGGTCCACAGCGCCCGCATCAGCCGCACCGCCTCGCGCAGCCGGGCGAAGCGCTCCTTGAACTCCGGCCACTCCATGCCCGACACCGCGATCTCGTTGAGCGCCTCGCCGGTGCCCGCGCCGAGGATGATCCGGTTGTCGTAGAGCAGCGCCATGGTGGCGAAGGTCTGCGCCATCACCGCCGGGTTGTACCGGAACGTCGGCGTGGTCACGCTCGTGCCGATCCGCACCCGCCGGGTGCGCTCCCCCACCGCCGCCATCCACGTCAGGGCCGACGGGGCGTGCCCGCCCTCGTGCCGCCACGGCAGGAAGTGGTCCGACACCCACACGCTGTCCAGGCCCACCTCCTCGGCCCGCACCGCGTACTCCACCAGGTCACGGGGCCCGAACTGCTCCGCCGAGGCCTTGTAACCGATCTTGAGGTCCACGCTGGTCCTTCCGCTGGGGTCTCCGCCCACAGGTCTACTACACGGGGCCGCCACGGACACCCGCATGCGTGGCCTCGCGCCTTGACCTCGACCGCGGTTCAGGGCGCACGGTCGGGTGGTGATCGATGCGTCAGCCCGCGGCGAACCCGCCGCAACTCGGATGCGCCGGAGCCGGCGACTTCGTAGCGTGGACGAGACCATGCCTGCCTCTCCCGACACCGTGCAGGCGCAGGACCCTCCCACGACCGAGCCGACGGGGGCCGCGATCCGGCCCGCGGCGACCCTGGCCGCGCTGCGCCGCCTCGCCCCCTACGTCCGCCCGCACCGCCGTGCCCTGCTCGGCTCGGGCGCCGCGGCGCTCGGCGCCACCCTCGCCGCGCTGGTCGTCCCGCTGGTCACCCGGCGGATCGTCGACGGGCCGATCGCGCGCGGCGACCTCTCGCCGCTGCCCTGGCTGGTCGGCGGCGTCCTCGCGCTGGGCCTCGTCGAGGCCCTCCTGCTGCTCGTGCGCCGCCGGATCGTCGCGCGCCCGACCACCCGCATCGAGGCCGACATGCGCGCCGACCTCTATGCGCACCTCCAGCGGCTGCCGATCGCCTTCCACGACCGGTGGCCGTCGGGCCAGCTGCTCTCCCGGGCCGTGCAGGACCTGTCCACGATCCGCCGGTTCCTGGCGTTCGCCGGGGTGTTCCTCGTCGTCAACACGATCACCGCACTGGTCGGGATCGCGATCCTGGGTGCGCTGTCGTGGCTGCTGGGGGTGGCGGTCCTGGTCGTCGCCGTGCCGCTCGTCGCGCTGACGCTGCGGCTGGAGCGCCGCTACTCCGTGGTCGCGCGGCTGGCCCAGGACCAGGACGGCGACCTCGCGACGACGGTCGAGGAGTCCGCACTCGGCGTCCGGGTGCTGCGCGCGCTCGGCCGCGGCCGGCAGATCACCGAGCGCTTCCTCACGGGCGCCCGCGGGCTGCGGGGCACGGAGCTGCGCAAGGTGCGGCTGCAGGCGGCCCTGTGGTGCGTGCTCGTGCTGCTGCCCGAGGCCGCGATCGCGATCATCCTCGCGATCAGCGCGTGGGGTGTGGCCACGGGCGCGCTGACGGTCGGCACCCTGGTCGCCGCCGTGACGATCATGACCTATCTGTACTGGCCGATCGCCTCGCTGGGCTGGCTGCTCACCGAGGCCGGGAACGCCGCCGCGGCGACCCGGCGGTACTGGGAGGTCCGGGACGTCGCGCCGGCGATCGTCGACCCGCCCGATCCGGTCGAGCTCGGTCCGGTCCGCGGCCGGATCGAGTTCCGCGGCGTCCGGTTCCGGCACGAGGGGGCCACGTCCGAGGTGCTGCGCGGCGTGGACCTCGTCGTCGAGCCCGGCGAGACGATGGCCCTGGTCGGCGCCACCGGCTCGGGCAAGACCGTGCTGACCTCGCTGGTCGGCCGGCTCGCCGACGTCACCGGCGGTGCCGTGCTGCTCGACGGCGTCGACGTCCGGCGGCTCCGGCTCGCCGACCTGCGGACCGCCGTCGCCACGGCCTTCGAGGACCCGGTGCTGATCTCGGCGAGCGTCCGGGAGAACGTCGCCCTGGGCCTGCCCGACGCGAGCGACGACGGCGTCCGGGAGGCCCTCCGGATCGCCGGGGCCGCTCGGTTCGTCGAGGCGCTGCCCTGGGGCCTGGCGACGCGCATCGGCGAGCAGGGTCTGTCCCTGTCCGGCGGCCAGCGGCAGCGGCTCGCGCTGGCGCGCGCCGTGCTCGGCCGCCCGCCGGTCCTGGTGCTCGACGACCCCCTCTCGGCCCTCGACGTGCACACCGAGGCCGAGGTCGAGGTCGCCCTGCGCAGCGTGCTCGGCGGGGTGACGGCGCTGGTGGTGGCCCACCGCCCGTCCACCGTGCAACTGGCCGACCGGGTCGCGCTCCTGGAGGGCGGCCGGGTCATCGCCGTCGGGACGCACCGCGCGCTGCTCGCCACGAACGCGACCTACCGGGACCTGCTGAGCAGCCCGGACGCCGACCGGGTGGGTGCGGCATGAGCACCCCGACGGACCCCGCCGCCGATGTCGGGTGGCGCGGGGTCGGCGACGACAGCGAGGAGGTCACCCGCGCCGCCGGCCTGCGGCTGGCCCGCAGCGCCCGCCGGCTCGTCGCCGACCTGCTGCGTCCCCGCCGGTGGGCCGTCGCGCTCGCGCTGCTGATCCTGGTCGCGGAGAACGCGGTCACGCTCACCGGGCCGCTGCTCGTCGCGCTGGCCGTGGACACCGGTGTGCCCGCCGCCCTCGACGGCCGTCCGGCCCCGCTGGCCTGGGCCGTCACCGGCTACGCCGCCTGCGGCTTGGGGTCGGCCGGGCTGCGGGCGGCCTTCCTGCTGCTGTCCGGGCGGCTCGGCCAGGACGTGCTGCTCGAGCTGCGTGCCCGGGTGTTCCGGCACGCGCAGCGGCTCGCCCTCGAGTGGCACGAGTCGTACACCTCCGGCCGGTTGATCTCCCGGCTGACCAGCGACCTGGAGTCGATCGACGACCTGCTCCAGCAGGGGCTCGACGGCCTGCTGGGCGCGCTGCTCTCGCTGGCCGGGATCACCGTCCTGCTGCTGCTGATCGACCCGGTGCTCGCCGGCGTGGTGCTGGCCGGGTTCGTGCCGCTGGCCCTGCTCACCCGCTGGTTCCAGCGCCGCTCGCGGGCGAGCTACCGGCTCACGCGCACCTGGGTGGCGCGGGTGATCGTCCAGTTCGTCGAGTCGATGAACGGCATCCGCGCGGTGCAGGCCTACCGCCGCGAGGCCCGCAACGAGTCGATCATGGAGCAGCTCAACCACCGGTACCGCGACGCCAACGCCGCGGCCCTGCTCACGCTGTCCTGGTTCGTGGCGTGCGTGCGCGCCGTGGGCAACCTGACGCTGGCCCTGGTGCTGCTGCTCGGCGCGCTGCGGGTCACCTCCGGGGCGCTCGAGCTCGGTGCGCTGACCGCGTTCCTGCTCTACCTGCGCCGCTTCTACGACCCGCTCGACCAGCTCGCGCAGTTCCTCAACGCCTACCAGTCGGCGGCCGCGGCGCTGGAGAAGCTGGCCTCGGTGCTGGAGACGCCGATCGGGGTGCCGGAGCCGGCGCACCCGCGCGCCCTGCCGTCCCCGGTGCGCGGCGAGCTGACCTTCGACCGGGTCACCTTCGCCTATCCGCGCGCGCCCGAGCGGCTCGTGCTGCCCGAGCTCTCGCTCACCGTGCCGGCCGGGCAGACGATCGCGCTGGTCGGCGAGACCGGGGCGGGCAAGACCACGCTGGCCAAGCTCGCCGCGCGGTTCCACGACCCCGTGCAGGGTGCGGTGCGCCTCGACGGCGTGGACCTGCGCGACCTCGCCGACGCCGACCTGCGCCGGGCGCTGGTCATGGTCACCCAGGAGCCGTTCCTCTTCTCCGGCTCGCTGGCGGAGAACGTCGCGATGGGCCGGCCCGGTGCCTCCCGCGCGGAGATCGCCGCGGCCGTCGACGCCGTCGGGGCGGACTTCGTGCACGACCTGCCGGAGGGGCTCGACACGGACGTGCGCAAGCGCGGCGGCCGGCTGTCCGCGGGACAGCGGCAGCTGGTGTCGCTGGCCCGGGTGGTGCTGGCCGATCCCGCGGTGGTGCTGCTCGACGAGGCCACGTCGAGCCTCGACATCCCCTCCGAGCGGGCGGTGCAGGCGGCGCTGGAGACGGTGCTGGCCGACCGCACGGCGCTGATCATCGCCCACCGGCTCTCCACGGTCGCCATCGCCGACCGGGTGCTGGTGATGGCGGGCGGGCGGATCGCCCAGGACGGGACGCCGGCGGCACTGCTCGCCTCCGGCGGCGACTTCGCCGACCTCCACGCCGCCTGGCAGGACTCCCTCCGCTGATTCCCTATCGGCGTTGCCTTGTCAATGGCTCACGTCTTGCGTGGTGGTCGTCGGCCGCGTGAGGATGCCTGGTGGGGAAGGTCGCCTCGTTTGTCGACGCCTTCGGGTGTCTGACCTGCTGGT